>CAZTDC010000021.1:0-19840 GCA_964612165.1 uncultured Salinivenus sp. | reverse complement strand
CCGGCGCGCGGCCCAACGTGGGCGCCGAGGCCGTCGAGGAGAGCAGCAACGAGATCAAGCAGGCCCTCGACGGCTACGACATGGCGTTCATCACGGCCGGCATGGGCGGGGGCACCGGCACCGGCGGCGCGCCCGTCGTGGCGTCTATGGCGCGCGAGCTTGACATCCTCACGGTAGCCATCGTCACCAAGCCCTTTGAATGTGAGGGCAAACGGCGCATGGACACGGCGCTCGAAGGCATCGAGTTGCTGCGCGAGAACGTCGATACGCTCATCGTCATCCCCAATGAGCGCCTGCTCGACATTGCCGATGAGGGGACCAGCCTCATCGAGGCGTTCGAGAAGGCCGACGAGGTGCTGTACAACGCGACCCGGGGCATCAGCGACCTGATTACGGTCCACGGCCTCATCAATCTCGACTTTGCCGACGTGCAGACGACGATGAAGGACGGCGGCACGGCGCTTATGGGCTCGGCCACCGCCAGCGGCGAGAATCGCTCGGAGAAGGCCGCCATTCAGGCCATCAGCAGTCCACTGCTCGACGGGCTCTCCATCGCCGGGGCCACCAACGTGCTCGTTAATATCACCGCCGGTTCGTCGCTCGGCATCCGCGAGGCCACCCAGGCCACCAGCGTCATTCAGGAAGAGGCGGGCGACGACGTGGAGGTCATCTTTGGCACGGTGATCGAAGAGGACATGGAAGACAAGCTCCGCGTGACGGTCATTGCCACCGGCTTCGATCGCGACAAAGAGATCGACGCGGGTGAGAACAGCGACGAGAGCTCCACTGAGGAGGGCGAGTCGCGCCGCACGGTACCCCTCGACGAAGACGAAGATCCAACCTACCGATACAAAGGGGAGGACAACCTACGTCAGCTCGATACCCCTGCCTACGAACGCCGCAGCAGCCCGAAGCGCGACGAGCCGAGCAAGCAGGAGCCGAGCAAGCAAGAACAGAGCGAGGCCGAGGAGGGAGAAGAGGCGTCCTCCAGTGACCAGTCCAACGTTCGTCGCCTGCGTGCCGACGAATTGGAGGAGCGGAAGGACCGTGAGGACCGCACCCGCGAAGAGTCGGACGGCGAGGGAGATGACGACACCGACACGCCGGCCTTTCTCCGCAAGATGATGGACTGAACCGAATGGGGAGTGCGGAGTGGGGAATGTGGAGGGCTCGTCGCAGTAGAGGGTCATTCCCCATTCCACACTCCAAATTCCCAACTCGGAACAAGAGGGCCCTCCAGCCCCACCACAGGCCGGTCTCGCGCCTCGGAGCTGTCGTGAGGAACTCCGTCAGGGGCTACGTGTCTCGTCGGTCCCCGTCCTTCCGCCGTGCTTGAACGGGGGACGGGGCGAGGGGAAAGCAGACGGCCCCACCGCCGGGACGCGCGGCGGCTCATGGGCAACGCATACTCGGGATCGGCCTGCCCGCGGTGTCTGAGCAGCATTGCGGGGCCTGTGGTTCGATGCGGGACCGTCTGGAGCCGACGCTTGGCTTTTGGGCGCATACCCGCACCGTACACGAAAAGCCACGCTCGCAGTGCCCGATCGTCGTCGGGACGGGGGCGTGGCTTTTTGTGTCGGGGGAGGGAGCGATTGGAGCCCCGGCCGTCGTACCTTGCCCCGTGCTTACAGTCCCAGCAGCCACGCGCTCACCGACCGCCCCACGGCCACGAGGACGAGGCCGCACGCGAGGCTGCCGACGGCGTTCAGCAGGCCCAGCAGGCCGTGCCCGCTGCCCCAGAGAGCGATGGTGTCGAGGCTGAACGTGGAGAACGTGGTAAACGACCCCAGGAACCCCACCACGAGGAAGAACCGAGCACCCTCGGCGTCGCTGAACCGCCCGAACAGAGGCACGGTCATGCCAATCAGAAAGCAGCCCACGAGGTTGACGGTCCAGGTGCCCCAGGGAAAGGGAGAGTCGACGAACAGAGCAACAAGGCGACCGGCGCCGTAACGGGCCAGCGCGCCGCAGGCCCCGCCGAGGGCAATCGCGAGAACGGCAGGCATACAAACGGCGAGAGCGGATTCGACAGTATCGTCGATCCGCTCTTACCGGTACCCCCCTTGTGAGTTTTCCCATCATAGAGATGGGCAACTCGTTATCGGAAGTTGTAGCTGAGCCCAGCGCTCATCGAGAACCGTGCGCCGTCACCCGCATTTCCCGTGAGGTCCACCACGGCGGGGGTAATGACGAGCGGCCAGGTGCGAACGGGCGCGATCGAAAGGCCGAGGGCCAGGTCTTGCCCCGTCCAGTTGGCAATGGCGTTGACGGGGGGCAGCACTCGCACGGACACGCTGCCGAACGCGTTCACCCCATCCTCACTCCGGGCAAACTGCGCTTCGGGGAGGAAGCGGTCGTTGCCGAGGCCAAGGTTCAGCACCATCGATCCGAGCGATGACGTGGGCCGATCACGCAGGAGCACAACCTTGGATACGACCAGGTAGCGGCTGCTTCCGCCGTCGGTTCCGTCGGTGTGCCAGATGTTTTCGTGACCGACGGCCACCGCTGTGCGATACGGCAGTCGCCGGTGCAGCTTCAGGCTCAGGCTCCGGTCTTTGGCAAATTCGGTGTAGGTGTCGAGAACGTTCACGCTGACGTCGAGGCCGATGTAGCGGTTGGGGGCGCCGAGGGCCAGCCCGAATGAGACCACCCCGTCGGTCCAGTCGTCGTAGCGGATGCGCTCCTGATAGGCAACCCCGCCAAACACCTGGCCCCATTGCTGGCCGTAGGCCGTGGGTGTGTTGATGGTAGAGGCGGGCTGGCCCCGCGTAAAGTCGGTGGGAAGCCAGTTGCGATCCGGCAGCGGAAGGCGAAGCTGCGAGCGGAGGGAGTCGGCGGGGACGAGCAAGTAGCCGCTAGAGGCCCCGGAGCCGCCTTCCAGGTCGAGAGGGTGCACCGCGAGGATGGCGGCGTGCAGGCCGTCGTCGGGAAGCGACGCAAGGGGGAGAGGGGCGAGAGCGGGACGCGGGGACGCAGTCGACGGGGGGAGTGGTTCAGTTGAAGAAGGACCGGGCGAGGCCGGGGAAGCCGCGGTGGGCGGGCGCTCTGGCGCGGTCGGGTCGGCGGGAGGCGCAGGGGTTGACTCACGGGCCGCGGCGGGCACAGCGGGCTGAGAAGCTGAGGGCGACGACGATGCACTCGGAGTTGAGGGTGTGCTTGGAGCTGGAGCCTGCGCGGCGGTTGGGGAGAGGGAACTCTCCTGGCTCCCGGACCACGGGCCATCGCAGGTGGTGAGCAACAGGGCGATGAGGGCAAGGCTGACGACGAGAACGCCGATAAGGTTTTTCATGGGACCAGAAGTTCAGCGAAGGGGAGAAAGGGGGCAGAGCCGAAATCAAAGGGAAATCGGCGATGAAGGCCTACTCTGTAAAGAGTGAGGAAGGGAACCCGGGACTTGGCCCTTATTCCCGACCGGGCCTAGTAGAGATCGATCGAAAATTCCGATTCCGATAGCGACACTTTGGACCGAGAATCGTACTAAACGGCGCCTTCAAGAAGGGTCATTAGTACGGAGCGCACGACGATAAAGTCGTGAGGGGGCTGAACAAGAACGTCCGCGGGAGCGGCGTCAACGGCTGCGTTGTAGGCGACGAGCGCGTCTCGGAACTGGGACGGAGTGACGGTTCCGCCATTAAGGAGCCCGGCGACGGTTTCGGCAAGCGTCTTGGCCTCGTTTTTCGACAGGCCGTTGGCCGTCATCTCGTCCGTGAAGGCCTTCGTTGTGGCAACAACGTTCTTCTGAGACGTGGCGGAGAACAGATCGATGACCATCGGGGAAACGGTCATGGACCGGCTTTCGCCCATGACGCTGGAGCCGATTTGGCCGCTCTGAAGCGCCTGAATGAGCGAAGCGGCGACGTCGTTTAGGCGAACCTTTGCTTCGTCGGACTGAAAGAAGACGCCGTCGCTGTTGACGGCAACGCCGGACTGATCACTCAGAGGCACATTGCCGCTTACATCCGAGCCCCGTTGTGCCTGAGCAGGCCCGACCATCAACAGGCACACGCCTGCGAGGAAGAGAAGGCGAAGAAAAATGTCCATGACTGTGTGCGAAAAGAGGAGAGAAGAAGGATCTGTACCTAAGATCCACAAATTGATCTCGGTCGTGTCCTTTATTTGGATGATTCTGCGGTGGAGATTTGGCGCAAGGGCCTCGGTCGAATGGCTGATCCGGATGAAAGGAGGGGGCCCTCCACAGTCTGACCGGCACTGCGCGCCGAAACGAGCAGACTGTTTCTCGCTCGCTCTATTATGGAAACGAGACGAAGACCGCAATGCCATAGTAACGCCTGTGGGTCTTTCTGCACCAGCGCCATAGCGGTTAGAGCGGCTGGGAGAAGTCGTTAACAGAAAAGCCACATTCTTTTCTGTTACTCCAGACCACCTTTGGTGCGACTATACCGTTGACTGACGATACTGTCCGGAGAGGATTCTTTTCTCTTCGACACAGATGTACTGGCTACTTTCTTATTGGCTTCGTCCGTGATGGACCTTGCTACGCGTTCTATTCGACCGGCGTCTTCTTCCCACTCGGGAGATGGACAGCCCCACCAGCCGTCGAAGCGCATTGCCCTCTTTACCGGGGCCTATAACCACATTGCCGATGGCGTCTCGCTCACGCTCAATCGGCTGGTTGCCCATCTAAAACGTCAGGGGGTTGCTGTCCGCGTATTTGCTCCGACCGTGGACGATCCCCCTCTCGATCACGCCGGCACGCTCGTCCCGGCGCCCTCTGTGGCCTTGCCCGGACGATCGGAGTATCGCTTCACCCTTGGCATTACGCCCTCCGTTCGCGAGGAGCTAGAAGCGTTCGATCCGACCCTCTACCACATCGCCACGCCGGACCTGCTCGGCCGTCACGCCCTGAGCATGGCCCAGTCGACCGGCACGCCCGCCGTGTCGTCGTATCACACCCACTTTAGCTCCTACCTGAAATACTACCACCTCGATCTCTTCGAGTCGGCCCTGTGGAGCTACCTGCGCCGCTTCTATCAGCAGTGCGAGCAGGTCTACGTGCCGTCTGCCGCCGTGGCCGACATTCTTCGCGACCACGACATCACGGAGGGGCTTCGCCTCTGGGAACGGGGCGTCGACACGGATCGGTTTACCCCGGAGCGCCGCTCGCGCAGTTGGCGCCGGTCCCACGGCATCGACGAAGACGAGGTCGTCGTCACGTTCGTGAGCCGCCTCGTGTGGGAGAAGGGGGTGGACGTGTACGCCGACGTCATCGAGCGGCTGGAACGCAAAAACGTCCCGCACCGAAGCATGGTGGTGGGCGACGGCCCCGCCCGCGAGGAGTTGGAGGCCCGTCTTCCGAACACGACCTTCACGGGCTTTCTGGAGGGAGAGGACCTGGCGCGAGCCTACGCCTCCTCCGATGTCTTTCTCTTCCCGAGTGACACGGAGACGTTTGGAAACGTCACCCTCGAAGCGATGGCGTCGGGGCTCCCTACCGTGTGCGCCCGCGCTGTCGGCAGTCGCGACCTGGTCAACGATGGCGTGACCGGGCGCCTCTGTCCGCCGGGGGACGTGTCGGCGTTCACCGAAGCCACCCGCCAGCTTGTGGAGAATGCGTCGCGCCGCAATCGGATGAGCACGGCTGCCTTCGAGCGGGCCCAGAGCTTTCGGTGGGAGACCATCCTCGAGAAGATGAATGGCTACTACGACGAGGTGCTCGGCCGCCGCACTGACGTGTCCGAGCAATCTGTCCCGACGATGGCTCCGGCCCACTAACGTCTGTCGTCGTGCGCGTTCTCTTCGTTTCGCACTCGCTTCCCCCATCCGGCCGCCCCATGGCAAACGTGGGGGGGATGCAGCGCGTCGCCCTCAAGCTGCACGACTCGCTCGACGCAAAGGCTGATCGCAGCGAGGACCTGGACTACGATTCCATCCTGCTGCGCAGCGCCTGGCGCACCCTGCACGCCAAGGTGCCGTTCTTCCTCGTCTATGCAGGGTGGCGCATCGTCCGGGCGGCGCGGCGGGACGCCGTCGACGTGGTCCTGTTTTCGTCGATGGTCACCGCTGCCCTTGCCGTTCCGTTGCAGGGACTGCTCCGCCGGCACGGCGTGAAAACGGCCGCCATCGTGCACGGCCTGGACGTGACGACGCCGTTTCCGCCGTACCAGTGGTTCGTGCCGAAAGTGTTCGACGCCCTCGACGCCATCCTGCCGGTGAGCCGCGCCACCCGACAGGCCTGCCTCGATCGGGAGGCCACCCCCAGCCAGCTTTGCGTCGTGCCCAACGGCATTGACGTCGACCGCTTCCGCGAGCCGAGGGGCCGCCCGAAGGCACGCAAGGCCCTCGAAGAGGGGACTGATCATTCCGCCCCTCCGCCTCCGCCCGACGGCCTGCTGCTCTGCAGCGTGGGCCGACAGGTGGAGCGCAAAGGCACGGCCTGGTTCGTAGATGCGGTGATGCCCCGGCTGCCCGACGACGTCCACTACTGGGTCGCGGGCGATGGCCCGCAGCTCTCGGCCATTCGAAGCGCCATCGAGCGGCACGACCTGCATCCGCGAGTGCGCGTCCTCGGGCGCATCTCGGATGACCATCTGGCCCGACTCTACCGCGGAAGCGATCTCTTTGTGATGCCGAACGTGCCGGTGGAAAATGACATGGAGGGCTTTGGCATCGTCCTTCTGGAGGCCGGACAGTGCGGCACGCCTGCCATTGCGGCCCGGCTCGAAGGCATTCAGGACGTGATCACCGACGGGGTCAACGGGCACCTGGTGACACCCAAAGATCCGGAGGCGTTCGTGGAGGCGATCGAGCACTATCGCGGGGACACCGAGGCCCTCGACGCCGCGGCCGAGCGCGCCATCGAGCATACCGAAAGCACCTTCGGCTGGCCCGCTGTGGCCGACACCTACGTGTCGACGCTCCGCACCCTGTGGGCGGACGGCCACCTGCCGTCATCCGACGCAGCGCCCGACGAACACGCAGACGTATCGACAGCTTCGTAAACGGGAGGGGGGCGAGAGAGGCGCGTCAAGAGATCTGGATGGTCAAATCACCTGTCTCTAATACCCGCTGAGTCGCAGTGACCGTGTCGGTAAAGAGCGCCACTCTAATACAGAAAAGGCCCGGAGGAATCGCCCCCGAGCGTTGATCCCCGCGAAAGTACGTCGAGCAGAACCTACTGGTTGACCCGCACGCCGTCGATAATCACCGCGTTGCCCGGGCGGCCCTGGTCTGGCCACCAGGCGTCGACGACCATGGAGTCTTTCGGGTCGGTTGCGTTCGACCGGACGTATACCTGCATGCCCTTCTCGAGCATCTGGCCTTCCCAGGCCGAGACGACGATCGGGTCGAAGCCTTCTTCGAACTCGCCGGTCTTGACGCTCGACTTCACGCAGTTGTGCTCGTAGTTGATCTTCTGTTTGCCATTCTCGTATTCGATGCTCTCGATCCGGTCGGTCTTCTCCCACTCGTCGCAGGTTTCCATCTTTCCGGTGCGGGTCTCCGAGGGAAACGATAGCTGGTAGCCAACCGGCACCTCGGTGATCGTTTTGATGACTGGAGGCGGAACGTGCTGGGAGCGCGAGTAGTCGCCCTCCTCCTCGTCGTACGCCCGGCCGGGTGCCCGTCGAGCGCGATCTGCTTCGGGCTGGTACTCAATCTCGGGACGCATCGAAGCCAGCCATTTCCGCTCCAGGTCCGGCACGAGCGCCTCGCCGTCGAGGAATTTCGGAAGGTCCGCGTCGGATTTGTTGGCGTCGTAGGCCTCTTGACGGGCGTGGACAACGTGTTGCAGCTTCGTAATTCGCGCCGGCTTCAGGCCGCTGTCCAGCTTATCGTTCTTCTTGGCGTACTCGATGATATCTTCGCGGGAGGGAGGCGTCCCCGGATTCTCGGACATGTACTCCGCCTGCAAGGTTGACAACTGATCCTGGCTGATGCCCTGTCCGAGCGACTTCCAGGTCCCCACTTCGTCGAGCAGTTCCTTTTCGAAGAAGAACCGCGACTCGCTGTTCGGGTCGTGGCTGTAGCAGTAGGCCAGGGCCTCCGTGATCTGGCGGCCGGTCGGGTGCTTGCCTCGAAACGCGCGGACTGCCTCCACAGTCGGCTTCACGTCGAGTGTCGCGGCCAGGTTGTTCTGAAGGGGCTCCAGCGTCGAGGCACAGTCCGCCGGAGGCTCTTCCCCATTTTCAAATGCATCGGTGATCGGAGTCAATTTCTCATACACCGCCGAGTGCTTGTTGCGCAGCTCCTTGTATCGGGCAACTCCTTCCTTCGGCCCCTCGACGTAGATCGCCTCGACGATTGGGAAGTTCTCCTCGAATTTCCCAAAGGCCTTGACGACCTTCGTGCGCATCTCTTTGCCCTGGTCGTAAAGGTGGAGGAAGTTTTCGTGGGCGTAGGTCTTGCCCGACAGGTGATCCTCTAGCAGGCTCTTGACCGTTGAGCGACTCGGCATCTGGTCGGGCATGGTGCGCCGCTTACACCAGTCGTAGGTTGGGTAGTGCTTGGCGGCGTTGTATTGGGTCTGTGCGAAGCACTGGTGGCGCAGCAGGACCTGAAAGAGGGCCCGTCGGTCGTCGCTCAGATCGTCGGTCGTCTGGTCCTCATACGCAATTTCCCGGTCGATGCGGTCAAAGTGGAGGCTGTAGCCGAGCTGGATGCGGAGGTCGCTGTTTTCGTCCGTTTCGCCGTCAAGGGCCTCTCCGTCGTGATAGTGTTCGTCCAGGCCTTTGACGTCGTCCCCGCAGAAAAACCGCTTGTCCATCTCGTGACTAAAGAAAATGGGATCACTGGCCGCGTCGCCCCCGACGCCGGAGACCGCAGACGTTTCGCCCCCGCCCTCTTTTCGACTCTCCTCCCAGTTGCTGTCGGTCTGGCAGTATTCCGGTTCGTCATCGGATCCCGCTAGCCCCGACCGTTCTGTGTCGCTTGTGCTTGCGGCGGCGTTCAGCTCTCCGACGTCGAAGAGAAAGAGAAGTGGAATGAGCGTGAGAAAAATGCAGCTTCTCAGTCGCCTGTCCATTGCGTTGTGTTTGGTGATTGTGATTGTGATCTCTCGATGTGCGGTCGGGGGCGTTCCCCGACGGTTGATTGATCTGGGTGCTCTCAGAGAACACGCCGAGACGAATCGGCTGGGCTCCTGAATCAGCACGGGACCAATGACGGGATGCCGAGACGGAAATGCTTTGCAGGATGTGCAGAATGTTTTGCAAAACGTCCCAAGTGGAGGCTAGACGACTGATTTGCCCGGCCTTCATGCGTTCAGCCCTTCGAGGCGGCGCTGCAAGCGGATCGTGTACGTCAGGATGCACGAGAGCGTTGTTCGTAACACGATGACCATCCAGCTGGGTCGTCGTCTCTATGTCTCTGGAACGGCAGCAGTCGATCAGTCGGGCATTCTAGTCGGCACAATCTTACGGAGGCGGCGTAGGCGTATAGGCTTTGCTTCTGCTGCACCTACTTCTGGGACCTGTCATGCCCACCCGTCTCACGCGCGAGCTCGCCGAACTGCGCAGCCGCCTTCTCGACATGGCCACCATCGTGGCCGAGCAGTTTACGGATGCCGTGGACGCGCTCCTCGATCACGACGTGGAGCGTGCCGAACGGGTCGTCGAGCGCGACCGGGAGGTCGATGCCCTAGAGCTGGAGGTGGACGAGTACTGCGAGCGTATTCTGGCCCGTCACCAGCCCGTAGCGACCGACCTGCGCACGCTTCTCACCGTCGAGAAGATCAACACCGACCTCGAACGGATTGGTGACCACTGCCGCAACGTGGCGCGCAACACCGAGTACGTGACCGAGGTGCCTGGTGTCCTCGACATTCTCAAGATGCGCGAGATGAGCCAGACCGCGCGCCGCATGCTCGACGACGCCAAGAAGGCGTTTTTGGACCAGGACGCGCAGCTCGCCCGCCGGATTCCGGAGCTCGACGACGAAGTGGATCGGCTTCATCGAGAGAACTTCCAGGCCCTCGTTGACTACATCAAAGAGCACCCCGAGCACGCCGAGGTGGCGGCCCATCTCATCACCGCCAGCAAGGCCGTGGAGCGCATCTCCGATCACTCCACGAATATCGCGAAGGGGGTCGTCTTTCTCATTGAGGGCGAAGACATCCGGCACGCTGGGATACAGAAAGAGACGTCGGTTGGCGACGGACACCCCCGAGAGTAAGGCGGTCTTCGGTCGAAGAGAGCCCGCTCTCCGTGCGTTCTTCTACGGGAGCACTGGGCGCGGGGACACAAGGCGTGTGTGGAGGGACAATCTACTCTCGCGGAAGTCATTTCGAGGTGGGCAGAGGGCCGGACGGGGCTTTCCACCGAAGGCGGGCGAGGACGGGCCGATGGTCCGACACCATCCCGAATTGGGCGGGGGCGGGAATTTGGGCCGTGACGACCTGCCAGTCCGAACTCGCCAGGACGTGGTCGATGCGCACGAGGGGGTACTGCGCCGGAAAGGTGGCTGCCCAGCCCGAAATCCGCTGCGTCGCGGCACTCTGCAGCCCCTGTGCGATGTGCCGATAGGCCCACTGGTGCGGCGTGCTGTTGAAGTCACCGACGACGATAACAGGAGCCGATTCGCGGGCGATCCGGCGACGAATGAGACGGGCCTGTTGCGCGCGTCGGAGGGCGCCTTTGCGGTAGGTGCGCAGAAAAGTCCGCCATTGGGAAAGAGACAGACCGCCCTCCGTCATCGTCTCCCAGGGCCGCACCGGCCCCACCGTGTGCAGGTGCACGTTGTAGAGCACGGCGGAGCGCCCCCGCCAGGTGAATTGCGTGCGGGTGTACCGGGAGCGGGCGTTCGTGTCTCCCTGAGGCGGCAGGGGATGCACACTCATCGAATCGAGCGACGACTGTCCGAGCACCGGCTGTTGGATGTTCACATTCGAGGGAAGAGCACGGGGAAGAGTAAATCCCATCGCGTCGTTGAGAAGGGGCTCGATCGATGAGGAGACCCGAATCAGCGAGGATGAGGAGTTGCCATCTCCGGTTCGAACTGGGGACTCCTGAAACGCAAGAATATCTGGAGCCTCCGCCTGCACGAGCTCAGTGAGGGCAGTGTTCGGGGCGTCTTTGCCGGTGAACGACGGCGGCACGTTGAGCGACATAATCCCCAAGGTGTTCGTAGACGAAGGGGCCGGCCCCCACGCGGCGAGACGAGGCCCAAATCGAATCGCGATGAGCCCAAGCAGAACAGCGGACAGGGCGGCCCGTCCCCATTTTCGCCGGTACGCACCGTACCCACCGAGTCCTAGCCCGAGCGCCCCGACCACTAGGCTCAGCGGAAACAGAAAGACGGCGAACAGATCCGTCCACCAGAACTGCACAGGGGACAGATACGGCGCGGCGTATCCGAGCAAAAAAGCAAGGACCAGGAGTCCGGCCGCGCTCCAGCCCAGCGTCCATGCAATGCGTCGAAGAACGTTCACGGCCAATCCGGCTGGTCAGCGTCTGAGGGGCACGGGTTCGAGAGATATGAAATCACGCTCCCAAACGCGCCGCACCCCTACGAGATCAGTGATTTTTGCATGCAGGCAGCCGTGTCGGGACAGAGCCGATTGAATTCGTCTGTTTGGGCGACAGCATCGGGCACCCCGTCGCGAGCGATCCGCTCGTAGCCCAGGTCGGCGAAGAAGTCGGCGGCGGTCGTGGTGAGCAAGTACAGCGAGTCGATGTTCTGCTCGTGACCGTACGCTTCCGCCTTCTGGACCAGCGCCTGGCCGCAGCCTTGCCCCCGGATTGAGGGGTGCACGGCCAGCGAGCGGAGGAGGGCCGATGAGCCAGCGGGTTCGAGACCGACGACGCCGAAGACGGTTTGTTCGCGTCGGAGCATCTGAAAGTGCTGGAGGGACGCCTCCGTCAGATCCTCGTGGGGCAGTCCCACAGTGTCGAGTAGGGCGACGACGGCGTTTAGGTCAGACGGAGCAGCGGACGTGATGGGCATGAGGAGTGGGAAGGCGGGTTCGGGCCGGAGCGCTACGCCTCTACTGGTGCGGCATTCGGATCGAGAGACAGAAACGAACGAAGGTCGGCGAGGCGGTCCTCGTTGATGCGACAGTGCACGCGACGGCCCTCCTGGATCCGCTCGATCAGATCCGCCTGTCGGAGGACCTTGAGGTGGTGGGACACGGTGGGCTTGCCGACGCCGATCTCCTCGGCCAGCTCTCCGAAGTCACAACAGGCCGGATTGGGAGTGCATGCCTCGTCCAATGGCACCTCGCAGGTCACGGCCTGGTCGATGAGGCGTTGCACCAGGGCCAGCCGGTGCGGGTGGCCGAGGGCTTTGAAGGCCTCGCTCAGATCGTCCATGGATCCCTTCATTTCGTTCGAATATTCGACGTGGGTCAAACGGTTGGCCAAGAGATCGTTCCCCGTCGTAGAGGGGAAGGACGGCTATCGCGGGGATGATCTTCCGAGTGAGCAGGGGTCACCCGGCGGTCTCAGCCATCGCCAGTTCCGGTTCGGGGACCGACGACCGAACCGGCACGTCTCGGCGGTTGGCCGCTGCTTCAATTTCCTGCACGAACCGCGTTCGGGACTGCCGTACCCACCGCCGAAAGCGGGGCGCGTTGCGTGAGTACCGGGACAGAAAATCCTGCAGGCGACTGATGTCGAACCGCGTACTTCGGATGCCCGCCTGTGCCCGCACCGTGTCGAACGCGTTGCAAAGCTGTTCGAAGTGCCCTTCCACCGGCACCACCTGCACCGGTTTGCCCAAGAACATCGCCTCGGCAATCGATTCGAAGCCGGCGGTGGAGACGACCCCCCGGCAGCGCGCCATGAGGGACAGGAATTTCTCGTCGTCGAGCTGGTGGAAGGTGAGCGTGTCGTCGTAGTGCTCCACGGATGCGGCTCCGGGCCGGTCCCAGAAGCAGTGCAGCCGGACGTCCGGGTTCTGCTCGTGCCACCGGATCACCTCCTCGGCGTAGCCGCTGTTGAGGATGTACACGAGGAAGAAGGGGGCGGTGCGCTCGGTCGGTTGTTGGAAGAGGGCTTTTCGAAGGAGCGGGGGAAGCACCACGAGTTCGTCGTTCGGACGGTCGGGGGCTGGGTAGAGCGACAGGGCCACGCGCCGCGCCGCCCCCCAGGCTGTCACCGACGCAAACGCCTGCGCTGCCCACTGTTGGAATCGCCAGCCCGGCGGAAATTCGTAGGTGGGATGGTGAAACATGTACTGATGTGCTACCGCCACGATGGGCGGGGTAGGCCGGTAGCGCAGGGCGTAGAAGCCGGACAGGGGTTCGAAGAAGTTGACGATGACGTCCGGCTCGTGCCGCTCGACAGCCGCGTTGATGGTCGAGAGGCTGCCCAAAAACGACGGGGTCCGCGTCAGTTCGTGGAAAACCGTATTCCAGAGGCGAACCGACCGGTCGTTGCTGTCAGGAATGAAGCTAGGACTGTCGACGAAGGTCACCGGGGCCTCGAACGCATCGGAAAAGAAGGACGGCACGGCCCGACACTGGCTGTTGCCCACAACCACACCCTCGACCCGATGGCCGGCTTCAACCAGGATGCGACGCAGAGACATGGCCTGCGTGAGGTGGCCGCGCCCTTCGCCCTGAACGATAAAAAGACAGCGTAATGACATCCGTTACTCCACGTCGGTGGGAAGCCAAAGCCTATTAGTATATGAAATGGGCAGGAGATCTGCACACAAAACGAAGAAAAGAGGAGGGCATACGTTCAAACCACTTCTCGAATTAAAACGAGGGGAGAGGCCAAGAGTGGACCCCAAGAACTCTGAATGACAATCACCACTGCCCCTGAGGCTCCCTCATCCTCAAGTGCCGTGGTTACTGGACGGCGCGCTCGCGCGGATCGGCGTCGATCCGCACTGCGATGCCTGTAGCTCCCTCGTGGGGACCATCAAGTGCCGAAACGCGGATCTGATCATCGTTGGCCTCCACCCGCCACCGCTCTGCGGCCTCGTCCGGCTCCCCCTCGTCCTTCAGTACCAGCAGAGCGGTCCCTGCCGACGAAGGCTTCTCGACCGATAGGATGGGATGACGAGCTTCGTAGAGCCCTTCGTTGTCCAGTTTGATCACGTCCCAGCTCGTTTCCGTGGCATCGTAGAAGGTGGGGCACTCAGGCTCCTCGCCTCCGTAGCGGGTCACGCGCCAGTATCCAGTCCAAATCGGGCGGCGAGCAGAGCCACTTTCTTCGGTGGAGGAGGCAGGTGGGGTCGTCATAGGCTTGAGTGACGTGAGGATTGGAGAGGCGGAACCGTCTCACCTCGGTCTGCTCCGAGGCAGGGTCAAGCGGAAGATCGAATCAGCCCCGTGGAAGCTTCGGTAGAAGAAGAACCAAGCTACGGGCTTCAGCATTCTCTCCATAGAGGATTTGTTGACCTTGAGTTTTATTGCCGATGGGAACCTCCTTCGGGACAATTTTGGCGTACGCCAGACAGGCAGACGTACATTTTCTATCACGATGAGGTCCTATCTCGCACTCGTAAGTGAGCATTTCTCGGAACGAATTTCCGGGGTGGGCGGCGCGCCGCTCGACCTCAGTGAAGAAACGCTTCCTGCAAAGACGGGAACCGCCCAGGCGGATCGCCTCATCGACGCCATCAAGGAGGCGAGGCGGGAGATTCGGGTCCGGCTTCGCTCAACGCCGGCGGGGGCAGAGGTCCCCCTTCGGCTGGCAATCATTCAGACGACCGACGCCGGAACGGACATGGACATCGAAACCGCCCCGCTTCCGATCCAAGAGGTCGACTTCCAGTCCGAGACCGACCGCGAGACGCTCCTTTCGAGCCTGCGCGAACTGGAACAGTCGCTTCTTTCATCGTAGCGTCTATCACGACGGGTGCGGTTGGCGCCTCCAGCCTTCAAGGCCTTCAGTGGAGAGATTGGGGCCAATGGGCGTCGCGCCGCTGGACTCCGGCGCTTGATCCCCGTGAAGCGCCAGCGGTACACGTCGCCTTCCCAGCCAACATCAACCGAGTGAAATCAATCCGATGACCCATTCCGATGCCAAGGGCTCGACCGCTCCATCGGCCTGGGCTCAGGCCGCAACCCATCTAACGGAGGGGGCCGCCCGGGCGTGCCACCCATGGATCGGCGCAGGCGATAAGGAGGCTGCAGATGCAGCCGCGGTCGAGGCCCTCCGTCGTCGGGCTGAGGACGTTGGCGTTCGGGGGTCCGTGGTCATCGGAGAGGGAGAAAAAGATGATGCACCGTACTTGGCTCCGGGACAGCCCCTCGGGGCCGCCGGCAGCGAACCGTCTGCGAACGACGGGACTCCCGACGTGGCCGTTGACCCCTTGGAAGGCACCGAGCTTGTGGCCCATGACCGGCCGGGGGCCCTTTCGGTCCTGGCGCTTGCCCCGGCCGGCGCCCTCAAGCCGCTTGGGCGGGCCTTCTACGCCGAAAAGCTCATCGGCCCGCCAGCGGCAGCCGACATCTTGGACCTGGACGCTCCCCCCAGTGCGATCGTGGAGCAGGTGGCAGACGCGCTCAATACGACCGCTTCCGACGTCCGAGTGGCCGTCCAGAAGCGCCCGCGCCACACCGCTCTGGTCGAGGCTCTGCGGGCGGCCGGTGCGCAGGTGCGTCTCTTCAAGGAGGGCGACCTCAGCTTCGCGCTCCAGGCCCTTCAGCCACGCCCCGCCCCCCAATCCGCAGACGATGGCCGCCCTCAGAATGGCAGGCGACAGGCTTCCTCCGACGACGGGGAGGCTACGAACGCGAGCAACAATGTGAGGCATCAGCAATCGGACCCGGAACCGGAGACCCGCCCTGTGGATCTGCTCTGGGGAATCGGAGGGGCGCCGGAAGGGATGCTTGCAGCCGCGGCCCAGCGAGCCATCGGCGGATCACTGCAACTGCGGATTGCGCCTCGATCCGAGGGCGAGCGGCGCCGGTTGTTTGACGATCCGGCTCTCCCAAACCCATTGGAGCGCACGTTCGACGCCCGAGAGCTGGTGCAGACCGATACAGTCGCGATGGCGCTTACTGGGGTGACGGACGGTCCGCTCCTGGCGGGGCTTCGCGAGGAGGGTGGCCTTCTTCGGACCGAAACGCTTCTTCTTACCTCTGAGCAAGGAGCTCGACGGCGAACTGTCACGCTGGAAATGACGACCTAGGCAAGCGTCCTGCGGTGCGCTACCCGAAAGGTCGGGATCGCTGTTCGACGGTCGTGTCCATTATTCTGGAGTGCTACGCTCCCCTCGATAGCCCCGAACTTTTGGCCGACACACTCTTCCAGATATTGCCTGCGTGGGGGACAGACATAGAAAAAGCCCGCCCCGACATGAGAGGCGCGCTGACATATTTCTGACAATCACGCAACTATAAAATATAGCAAAATGCCCCCCCCGGGGCGTCAAGAGGGAATTGCAACGGACTAGGAAGGTCTCGTGTGGTTTTTTGCGAAGGAGAAGAATTGTGCCCGACGATGGACAAATCGCGGGGGGAGGGGGCGGGGCGGAGGACCGTACGGGCCGTGACCGAAAACACCTCCCACGTCGAGCCCTTTGCCAACTTGGACGAGGGGGACGGCATCGAAAGCGGGCCCTCGAAGCGTTTCCCGAGAGCGGGAGCCACATCGGGAGCGGATTTGAGACCTGACGGCGGGCAGGAGCCCCGAAAACGACCATAGACGTTTTCTTTTCAGACGAACCCAGCGTATAGCGTTTTATGAGCAGCGACGAGATCGAAGACCTTGGAGGGGGTCCCAGCCCGGAAGGGCGCCGGGGCGGGTCCGCCGGCACCGGTGAATTTATGGAGGCCCGGGCGAGGGTCCAGTACGAGGATGGAAGTGCCAAAGACCTCCAGCTGGAGGTCGCCGCGCACAATTTCCGGCGTGCGCCGGAAGGGGCCCTCGTCGGCGCGCTGAAAGAGTCCCCCGCTGATCTGGAGGAAGCCGAGGAGGTCGAGGTCCAGATCGGAGGGGAAACCCTCACCTTGCGGCAGACCGGCTGGGAGATCCAGTAGTCCCTCTTTTCCAGGCCTCCTCCCTTTTTCGGGCAGGAGGCAGCCGCACTTGCCTGACAGGTGCCCGTCCGTACCCACAACCCCTTTCGTCGAATGCCTAAGCGCTTCTTCTCTCTGCGTATTCTTCTTTGTGTCGCGGTTCTAGCGGGTATTCTCCTTGGCGGCGGTCTTTTCGCTGGTTGCACGGGGGGAGGGGGCGGAGGGCCGAGCGGGGAGTGGCCGCAGCCCGCGCCCTCGCACTATCGAGATTTTGAGAGTGCCGACGGTCTTTCTTCCTACCTTCGGTCGGAGGCCCTGCCGCTCGTTGGGGCCCATCGCGGTGGGGCAACGGGAGAGTTTCCGGAGAACGCCCTCCCGACGTTCGCGCAGGCGCTCACCCACGGCCCGATCTTGCTGGAAGTGGACGTCCGCATGACAGCGGACAGTGTCCTCGTACTGATGCACGATGAGACCCTTGAGCGCACCACGACGAGCAGCGAAGCGGTCCGATCCGAACCGCTCAGCGAGCTCCGGGGACTGCGCCTCGTCACGGAGAACGGGGACACGACGCGACACGAGGTGCCGACCGTCGCGGAGGCGCTGGCCTGGGCGGAGGGACGGGCTGTGCTCCAGTTGGACGTGAAGGAGGACGTGCCCCGACCCCTGGTAACCGACGTGCTCCGGCGAATGGACGCGCTCGATCAGGCGCTCGTGATTACGTACACGCTGGAGGATGCGCGGTGGTACCACGAGCGGCTCCCGGAGCTTCTCCTTTCGGTATCGGCGGAGACGAGGGAGGAGGCGGCCGCTCACCTCAAGCACATCGAGCCGTCACGGCTCATTGCGTTTGTCGGGGTCGGAGACCCTTCCCAAGAGGTTTTGGACGTCCTACAGGATCGGGGCGTGCCAGTTACGGTCGGTACCTTCGGAGAGCTCGACCAGAAGGCCCAACAGCGGGGACTGGTCGTGTACCGAGAGCTTTTCAAGCAGGGCGTGGACATCGTTGCGACCGACCAGACGGCCCTCGCGACCCAGGCGGCCGACACGTACCAGCCCAATTCCACGAGCAAAGCGACACAGTGACTGACCTCCCTGTGGAATCAGCCAGTACGTGAGCCTGTCCCCGCGATTGGGGAGGGGCGACCGCTCAGGTTCAAAAGGCAGTCGAAGGGCGTCTTGTTGCGATTGTTCGATACTGGGTGGGGGCTTCCGTTACGCAAGAGTTGGGCCGCACGACGCGTGGGTGATTTCCGGAGGGATGGTCAATGGAAGGTCGTAGAACGCTGTGTGGGCCATCTAGATGCGAAGGCGGATTGCAACTCGCTGTGAGAAGAACACCAGCCTCTACGAGGCGATGGGGCAGTGGGCCTTTATCGGCGGATACCTGAAGCGATAGTCGTCAGAAAGCGTCTCGCTCATGCACATTTGGCTGAAAGAGGATTCCCTTGAGCAGTCCTAGTACCCTCATCCGTCGTTGCGGACGAGCTGCTTGTCGCGATAGATGGCCCAGGGGCGTCCCACAAGTTCACTTCCAAGGAACGGCGTGTTCTGGCTTTTCGAGCGAACGTGATCCTCGGTGAAGGTCCAGCGCGTAGAGGCGTCAAAGATGGTGAGCGTGGCGGGCTCGCCCTCGTCCAGCGTGGGCGGGTCGAGTCGAAGGATGCGACGCGGGGCCACAGTCAGCTTCTGTACAGCCTCGGCCACCGAGAGCACGCCGGGCTCGATCAGCTCGCGTCCGATGAGGCCCCAAGCGGTCTCCAGGCCCGTGATGCCGAAGGGCGCGGCCGTGAACTCGACGTCCTCCTCGAACGTGGCGTGGGGGGCGTGATCGGTGCACAGGGCGTCGATGGTGCCGTCGGCGAGGCCCTCCTTGAGCGCCTCCCGGTCGGCGGCCGAGCGGAGGGGCGGATGCATCTTCGTGTGGGTGTCGAATCCGGACTCCTCGACGGCTTTGTCGGTGAGGGTGACGTGGTGGGTGCACACCTCCGCCGTGATGGGCAGGTCGCGCGCCTTGGCCCGCCGCACCAGCTCCACCCCCCGGGCCGTAGAGAGGTGCGCCACGTGGACGTGCCCGCCGGTAAAGGCGGCCAGCTCCACGTCGCGGGCAATCATCACGTCGTCCGCGAGACCCGGGATGCCGTCGAGGCCGATGCGGGCAGAGACCTCGCCCTCATGCATCTGCCCGTTGGGATTGAGCGTCGTTTCCTCCATGTGGTTGACGATGGGCCGATCGAGCATGGTGCTGTACTCCAGCGCCCGTCGCATTAGGCCGGCGTGTTGGACCGGCGCCCCGTCGTCGCTGAAGGCCACCGCGCCCCCGTCTGCCAGGTCGGCCAGCTCCGCAAGCTCTTTTCCCTCCCGCTCCTTCGAGACGCAGGCGATGGGATGGACGCGCACCGGCGTCTCCTTGGCCCGCTCGAGCACAAACTCGACCACGTCGCGCGTGTGAATCGGCGGGTCCGTGTTGGGCATGCACGCCACGTCCGTAAACCCGCCAAAAGCCGCTGCCCGGGCGCCGGTGGCAATCGTCTCCTTGTGCTCGAAGCCCGGCTCGCGCAGGTGGACGTGCATGTCCATCCAGCCCGGCGAGATGAGCTTGTCGGTGGCGTCGTAGACGGGAGGGTCGCCCGTCGGGACCACCTCCTCGTCAATGTCGGCGATGGTGCCGTCCCGAATGAGCACGTCGGCCGATTGGGTGGTGCCGGTGTCGGGGTGGAGCAGGGTGCCCCCACGAATCAGAAGATCGGGCGTCATGCGTCGAGAGGAAGGGGATCCGAAACAGGCCGCGGAGATTTCATCGCCCACAAGGTAAGGGAGGAGGGGCGCAACCGTCAATAATCGAACGGCACGTCGGGAGAGAGGCACAGGCGCGGCGATCGGGAAGAGCGTCCCGCGGGGGAAGAGGTTACGATTTTTGTATCGTGAGAAAGGCCATGCTTCCGTCGCGCTCCATCTCGACCGTGCCATCGA
>CAZTDC010000020.1:0-20396 GCA_964612165.1 uncultured Salinivenus sp. | reverse complement strand
AGCAACGGCCTGAAAAGCCGTGTGTCGGCAGTTCGAATCTGCCCCTGGCCACTTTCCCGTCTGCGCCTTTACATTTAGAGGCGTAGGCGGGTTTTCTTCTGCTCAAAAACTGCTGCTCCCTCGGCGCTCCTCTCTCCGTAGCAGCATCCTGGCTCCGATGCGGCCTCCCGATCCATAAAGAAGGGCCCAAACCCCTCTGAGGTTAGCCGACGGCGGCCTCGTTCACTGAGGAGGGCCGGGGAGCCTTCAGTCCGGAGGAAGCTTCCCCACCAGGATGAACTGTTTGCCTTGAATCATGGGGTTCTCTCAGGCCCCCGCTCCGCTCGGAAGCGTTCAATGCCAACCTCTAGACTCTAGGCCAAAATGCCGTTATCCGCGGAATGGACGACTCGCTTCGGGCCATTACATGCAAAAACCGAATTATATACGGTAGTACTGACGCTCACCGACATGCACAGGCCCACTTGACAACGTCATGTCAAACTTTTTTGCAAACTGCATTCAAAGAGGGTGATTTGACCTACGAGAGAATTGATGCAATAATCTGCCCCTTCTCGTTTATTTCTTCCCCCTCCTTGAGGTAAAACCGCCAATTTTGATGCGCACGATTCTTCTTTCGGTTCTCGTTGGACTTCTGGTTCTCCCCGCTACCGCACAGGATTCTGCTAATCAAGACTCTGTTTTTGAGGGAACCTGGACACAAGAGACCGACGATCCTGAGTTGATGCTGGAGATCGAGCCCGCATTCCGCGCCGATACCCTTCGCCTAACCCTCATGGGGCCTCATTCCCCCCCAGCGGTGGAGCGAGAAACGATTGAATGCCTGATCACGGATCGCCCGTCACGCCTGGAAATCCTGACGTGCCCGAAGACAACGCTGTCCCGAACCTCTCCTCCGAGCCAAACAACCCTGTACCTTCCCCCAGAGTCGGAGGCGCGAGAGGGGCTACAGAAAGTGGCTCGAAAATTTGCCGACGACGTTGAGCGAAAGGGCAACTCCCTTGTGGTAGGTAGTGAGGAACGATATCGACTCGTGAAGCGGGAGTAGCCCCGTACCGATCGAGGGCGTTGCGGTAAAACTGCCCGATTCCGACACCAACCGGACTCAGCTCGCCCCTTCACCTTACGAGCGGACAATTTGCACGTCAATTTCGCAGGACCGCTCGGCCTTGGTCTGGCAATTGCCGTCGTGGACCCTCACGTTATCTGACAGTGTGAGTGTCCGGATCGGTCGGACCGTTTCCTGCTCTCCTGACCGCCGACGCGGCCCCATGCGTCTTGCCGTCTTCGCCTCCGGTGGAGGCACCAATTTCCAGGCCATTCTCGACGCCATCGACCGAGGGACTCTGCCGGCCGAGTCGGTGTGCTGCGTGAGCGACACGCCCGAGGCTGGTGCCCTAGAGCGGGCCGAGTCCGCGGACGTGCCCACGGCAGTCGTCCCGCCCTCGGACTACGAAGACCCTCCGTCGTTCGGCCAGGCCCTCCTCGACGTGCTTGATGCACACGACGTAACCTTCGTGGCGCTGGCCGGATACATGATGAAGGTGCCCGCCATTGTCGTGGAGGCCTATCGGGGCCGCATAACGAACATTCACCCTGCCCTCCTTCCAGCCTTTGGTGGAAAGGGTATGTACGGCATGACCGTGCACGAGGCGGTCATTGAGTACGGCGTGCACTGGAGTGGGGCGACTGTCCACCTCGTCGATGAGGAGTACGACCACGGGCCCATCGTTCTCCAGGAACCGGTGCCCGTTTACCCCGACGACACGCCCCAGGCCCTCGCCGACCGCATCAGAGATGTGGAGCATCGCCTCTATCCCGAAGCCCTCCGCCTCTTCGCCGAAGAGCGGGTGCAGGTCGAGGAACGGACCGTACGCATCGTGGACTACGACCGCACGCCCTCCCCCTACACGTCCTCCTGACCCTGCAGCTTCCTCTCATCCAATCAATGCCTGATTCGTCCGACGCACCCCCTGTTCGCCGCGCCCTCCTCTCCGTCTACGACAAAACCGGCATCGTCGACTTTGCTCGCCGCCTCCTGCACCTGGACGTGGATCTCGTCTCGACGGGCGGCACGGCCGAGGCCCTCCGCGACGCAGGGCTGCCCGTCACGGAGGTGGCCGAGGTGACCGGCGTGTCTGAAGTGCTGGAGGGCCGCGTGAAGAGCCTCCATCCCTCGATCCACTCCGCCCTCCTGGCCCGGCGCTCGAACCCCGACGACATGGCGGCGCTGGAGGAGCGAGGGGACGATCCCATCGACCTCGTCGTCTGTAACCTCTACCCCTTTGAGGAGGTGGTCCAGGCCCCGAATACGGATCGCGAGACGGCGATGGCGAATGTCGACATTGGTGGCCCCACCATGATCCGGGCAGCTGCCAAGAACCATGCGTCGGTGGGCGTTGTCACGTCGCCCGACGCCTACGATACGGTTGCGACGGAGCTGGAGGAAAACGACGGCCGATTGTCCGAACCGACCCGGCGGACCCTGGCCACGGAGGCCTTTGCTCACACTGCCGCCTACGATCGGGCCATTCACGGATATCTCTCGGGAGCTGGTGACAAGACAACCAACGAGAACGGAGACAAGTCGGCCCTCCCCAACCCCTACCGAACGTCCCTGCCCCAGGCCCAACAACTCCGCTACGGCGAGAATCCACATCAAGACGGGGCCCTCTACGGCCATCCCGACCGCTTCTTCGACCAGATCCACGGGGCCGACCTCTCATTCAATAACCTCCTGGACCTCACCGGCGCGATCTCGCTCATCGACGAGTTTCGAGACGCGGATCCCACCTGTGCCATCCTTAAGCACACCAATCCCTGCGGCGTCGCAACGGCCGACACGCTTGAAACGGCGTGGGAGCGCGCCTTTGCCACGGACACCCAGTCGCCCTACGGCGGCATCGTGGTTGTCAACGAGGTCCTCGACCGCCCTACCGCCGAAGCCATCGACGAGATCTTCACCGAAATCATCATCGCCCCTGCGTTCGAAGCGGGAGTGGTCGATTTTCTTGCTCAAAACGACCGTCGGCGCGTGATCCAACACGTTGCCGCTGCCCGCGAGACCGACCGGCTCGATGTCCGCTCAGTCCTCGGGGGCCTCCTCGTGCAGACGCGCGACCCTGCCCTCTCCCCCGATCAGGCCGTGGGCTGGACCGTCGCCACCGAGCGCGCTCCGAGCGATGAGGAAGAAGCCGATCTCGACTTTGCCTGGCGCGTGGTGAAGCATGTAAAGAGCAACGCCATCGTTTACGCCCGGGACCGCGCCACGCTTGGCGTCGGGGCCGGACAGATGAGCCGCATCGACGCGTCGGAACTGGCGGTGCGAAAAGCAACAAAGTCGGAACTTGACCTTAGCGGTTCCGTGGTAGCGTCGGATGCCTTCTTCCCATTTGCCGACGGCCTGGAAGCGGCCGCGGCGGAAGGGGCTCGAGCCGCCATTCAGCCGGGCGGCTCCATCCGGGATGAGGAGGTCATCGAGGCTGCTGACGCTCACAACGTGGCGATGGTCTTCACCGGCCATCGGCACTTCCGTCACTAACGGCAGCGCTTTCGCCGAGAGATCGATCATGGTGATCATTTTGAGTCCGCGTTTCCCTCTGTGATTGGCACGTGCCCCACAGAATGCCTCGGGGACGAGCCCCACAATTTTGGCCTGCTGTTGGCCCCCCACCCCGGCCTGTCGCCCTCAACTTGGTCGACCCGGTTGTCTGCTCAGCGTCTCCTCCTTACGTTACTTGACGCCGCCCAGTGTCGCATCCTCTTACGATTAGCTGCGTAAGAGGAAGGAATAGGTGGTTTTCTTCTCCTCTCCCTTTGCGATCTTCGCCTAAGCACTCAGACGCGGGATAGATGTTTTTCAACTTCTCACAGGACGTGGCCATCGACCTGGGAACGGCCAACACGCTCGTATACATCCGGGGCGAGGGAATCGTCCTCAACGAGCCCAGCATCGTCGCCGTGGACCACAATACGCGGGAAGTGCGGGAACTGGGCTACGAGGCCCTTCAGATGCACGAGCGCACCCATAAGGACATCGAGACCATCTGGCCGTTGAAGGACGGGGTCATCGCCGACTTCAAGGTGGCCGAGCAGATGATTCAAGGCCTTCTAAAGAAGGTAAAGAAAAACTGGCTGACCTCTATTCGCAGCATGGTGGTCTGCGTTCCGAGCGGCATCACCGAGGTTGAAAAGCGGGCTGTGCGCGACTCGGCGGAGCACGCCGGGGCCAAGCAGGTGAGCCTTGTTTCCGAGCCGATGGCCGCCGCAATTGGCATTGGCCTCGACATCAGTGAGGCGGTGGGCAACATGGTCGTCGACATCGGCGGGGGCACCACCGAGATCGCCGTCATCGCCCTCTCCGGCATCGTCATTGACGAATCATTACGCGTGGGCGGGTCGGAGCTCGACAATGCCATCATGCAGTACTTCAAGCGAAATCACAACCTGCTGATCGGCTCGCGGACGGCCGAGCGTATTAAGTGCGAGATTGGAAGTGCGATCGAACTGGACACGGAGCTGGAGCTCTCGGTGAAGGGACGCGACCTCGTAAGCGGCATCCCCAAGCTGCGTACCATCTCCTCGGTCAACGTGCGGGAGGCCCTCCACGACAACCTCGACCAGATTAGCGCCGCCGTCCTCCGCGCCCTCGAACGCACCCCGCCGGAGCTCGGCGCCGACGTGCTGGAACGCGGCATTATGATGACGGGGGGCGGGGCCATGCTTGAAGGCATCGACAAGATGCTGCGCGACCGAGTGGAGCTGCCCGTATACGTCGCCGAAGATCCGCTTACCGCCGTCGTGCGGGGAACTGGCGAGGTACTTGAAAACCTCGAGGACTACGAGCGCGTCTTGACGTAGCCTGGGGGCATCGCTCCCCTACGCCCTCGAGGGACGAACGGAAGTGCTGCAGATTCCGCCACGAGCAACAAAGCAACCCTCTGACACTGGCTCGCATCGCGCAGAACGCCCGGACAGATTGGAAGGAGAAAGACTCCACTGTTTCTCGCTCCCCCTTCCCAGACTCCCCGGATTGAGTTTCTCCTCTAATGGACCTGAAATCCCCCATTCTCGACTGGGTCCTGGTGGTGGGTTTGCTTCTCGTGTCGGTCTTTACCATGGTCACACAGAACCGGGCGCTCAGCCGGGCGCTTCAGGCCCGAACCCTGGAGGTGACCGCTCAGGTCGAGAGCAGCTTTGCCTGGATGGGGCAGTACCTGCGCGTGCTCGAAGAAAATGAAGAGCTGCGTCGCCGCAACATCGAACTGTCGAGTAAGGTTGCTCGTACACGATCGGCCCGGATGCGAAACCAGGAGCTCAGCCGCCTGCTCAACCTGAAGGATACCAGTGCAGCCCCCCTTCTGGCTTCCCGCATCGTCACGAAAGACTTCTACCAGCAAGAGAATTACCTTACGATTGACGTGGGTCGCTCGGACGGGGTGGCGGAGGGAATGCCCGTACTGCATGAGAGCGGCATCGTGGGAAAGGTGATGTTGGTTAGCGACCACTACGCCCGCGTGATGCCCTACCTCAACACCGACTTCCGCGTGCCTGGTGCCATCCTCCCCTTTGAAGCCGAAGGCATTGTGCGCTGGCCGGGCGAGCGTCATGACCGCCTGCTGCTGGAGCACATTGTCAAGACGGAGCCCGTGGAGCCGGGGCAGCAAGTTGTGACCAGCGGACACAGTGGCGCCTTTCCCCCGGGCCGATCCATCGGAACGGTCGACTCGGTCGAGGTCCGGCGCGGCCGAAGCGAACTGCTGATTTATGTCCAGCCGGCTGTGTCCCTGGACGAGATTGACCATGCCTTCGTCATGCTTCACCAGCCGGATTCCAGTCGCCAAGAACTCGAAGCCCGCCCGATCGGATAGGTTCTCGCCCATGCCCTCCCTCCCTTCCTCCCGCTTTGGTCCTGCGGTCCTGCTGATCGCGCTCCTGAGTGCTCTGTCGGCCCCTCCCCTGCACGCGCAGGCTCCCTATTCAGAACGAGCCGCAACGGAGCAACTCACCCAGACCATTGCCGACACCATCGATAACAAGACTTTCCAGGGGGCCTTCTGGGGCATTCACATCGTGAACCTGCATTCAGGCACGGTACTCTACTCCAGGAATGCCGAACATAACTTCGTCCCGGCCTCCAACGTCAAGCTGTTCACCACGGCGGCAGCCCTCGAACAGCTGGGCACAGACTATCGATATCAAACGAACGTCTACGCCGATGGGCCCGTGGAGGACGGCACCTTGAAGGGCAATCTCATTGTTCGCGGCTCGGGCGATCCCACCCTCGGGGGCTACCAGCAACGCGAGAATCCCACACAGGTCTTTCGCCGGTGGGCCGACACCCTCCGCGCTCAGGGCATCACCCACATTACGGGCAACATTATCGGCGACGACCGTCGGCTCGACGAAACGCCCCTGGGCGAGGGATGGACCTGGAACGACATCACCTACGCATATGCCGCCGAAATTGGCGGACTCGTCTTCAACGAAAATACGGTCAACCTTCGGGTCACCGGACGTCAAATCGGTGAGCCGGCCCGTGTGACGTGGGAGCCGTTCGAAACCGACTACGTAACCGTCGTGAATCGATCGCGGACCGTTCCCTACAGCGAAGACGAGGACGAAGAGTACCAGCGTCTGATGGGGACGAACACCATTCATGTTGACACCCGCGTCCACCCCAACGATTGGGAGAAAGAGTCAGTTACGATCACCAATTCCACGCTCTACTTCACACACGTGCTGCGACAGGTGCTCCAGCGAAGCGGCATCTCCGTGGGCGGCCACCCCGCCGATCTCGACGAAATAGACCTCGCTCCCAACTACGAGGCCTCTTCTGTTCGCAAAGTCGCCTCATATACCTCACCTCCGCTCTCCCAGATCGCTCGCACGCTGAACCACGAAAGCCGCAACCTCTACGCCGAACAGCTCCTCCGCACCCTTGCCGCCGAGAACCCACCCGAGACCACCGAAGATTTAGACCCCGCCTCCTCCCCCCTTGGCGTAAAAGCGGTGCGCGAGACGCTCGGCCGTGCAGAGGTCGACACCAGCAAAATCCAAATTGTGGACGGATCCGGACTCTCTCGGAAAAATCTCGCCCGTCCACGCTCCCTCGTTCGTCTACTGAGGTACATGTGGCTTCATTCTGATGCCGGCGTGAGCTCCGCGTTCTACGATTCCCTTCCGAAAGGAGGAACGGAAGGCACCCTCGAATACCGATTTGAGGGAAGCGCTCCCGCCAAAGAAAAGGTCCGCGCGAAAACGGGGACCCTGTCCGGCACAAGCAGCCTCAGCGGGTACGTCACTTCACGAGAAGGTACTCCCATCGCCTTCGCGGTCTTTTGCAATCACCACCTCGCCGATAGTGACGATGCGCGCTCCGCGCAGGATGTCCTCGTCAACGCCCTTGCCCGCCTCCCGCTGTAGACCTTTCTAGAGCGTGGCCTCTGATGGTGACGTGCTTTCGTGTTTTCCCGGACGCAAGGTCCTGTGGGAACGAACCGCTAGCATTGAGTGGAGGAAAGACGTCATCTTTTCACCAAAACGTCCCCCTACCTAACACCATCTTCCGTCCCATAACAAGGCCCAGAAGAAATCCTCGAAGGCCGACACGCCCGTTTTTCGCGTCAGCATCGAAGACCATGATGCCCGAGGGGATAAACTTTGACAAAAAAGGGTCATTTCTCGCTTGAGACCGAGCCTCGAAGAACCCCCTGCCCCCCAACACGTTTTGTCTCAGGCACTTGGCGCGTTCAGTGGATTCGAGACGGCTTCCATCCGCTCTCCTCTTACGTTTCCCACCAGACTCCGCATGACTCAGCAGTCCGACGTCTCTCCCCACGCCACAACCGTCCTCGGTGTTCGACACAACGGGAAAATTGCCCTTGGCTCCGACGGACAGGCCACAATGGGCGAGACCGTGATGAAACACAAGGCGGAAAAAGTTCGGTCGCTGTACGACGGAGACATCATTGCCGGGTTTGCTGGCTCCACCGCAGACGCATTTACCCTGTTCGAGCGGTTTGAAGAGAAACTGCAGGAATACGGTGGTAACGTCACCCGAGCAGCCGTGGAACTCGCCAAGGATTGGCGTACTGACAAATACCTCCGACGACTGGAAGCACTCCTGGCCGTGGCCTCCCCGAGACGACTGCTACTGATCAGCGGGGCGGGCGACGTCATTGAGCCCGACGACGACATCGTGGCCATTGGCTCCGGCGGCTCGTTTGCACTGGCCGCCACCCGGGCCCTTCTAGAGAATGGAACGGACCTTACGGCACAGGAGATCGTCGAAAAAGGCCTCTCGATTGCCGCTGATATCTGCATCTACACCAACCACAACCGGTCGATTCTTGAGATCGACGCCGAGTCGGAGTAGAGTAACGTTTCTCCGTCCAGTACCAACTGATCTTTCTGTCCGTTATCGGATTTTGGGCAGGCAGTCACATTCTTCAGTGATGATAAATTATACTCTACTTGCAGAGTGCTAACAGATATGATGAAACCGACCAGTACCTCCCGCTCCGAGCGAGCGGCCATGTTTGTTGACTACGAAAATTTGTACTCCGTTCTCACGTCACAGAGTTCAAAAAATAAGAAGACCGGCGATTACGCCTCGGAGATTCTCGACGAGGTGATTCGATATCTGCAAGAAGGAGACGACACCCCTACCATCTACGGCCGTGCCTACGGCCCTTTTGACGTTCTTCTCAACACTGAGGACTCTGGAGTCCCCTCGTCTCTGCACCGCAAGGGGATCGACCCTCATTACGTGCCCTCCGCGATGCAGGGCAACACGTCGGAGATCCAG
The DNA here is from genome assembly GCA_964612165.1 of uncultured Salinivenus sp. Taxonomy (GTDB): domain Bacteria; phylum Bacteroidota; class Rhodothermia; order Rhodothermales; family Salinibacteraceae; genus Salinibacter. The sequence continues at coordinate 11,587 of CAZTDC010000020.1, read as the reverse complement.
CTTACCATCGAGGTCGCGCAATTTCTTCAAGAGCGGCCCGACGTCCAAACCGTCGTCGTCGTCACGGGCGATCGGCCGTACCTGCCCCTCGTTCGCACGATCCGAGAACAGGGGTGTCGCGCCCTCGTCGCCGCCGTAAATCCGCCACAATCGACCCCATACGCCGAGAATGACCTGTACCTGGACGCGCGGAACCTGCTGAGCCAGGACTCACGCGAGGATCTGCTCGCGAATGCCCCGCAGAATGGCGACGGATACGAGCAGCCGAGCGGCTCCTCCCCCTTCCCTCAGCGCTACGAGCAACTCGACAATCCGGTGGCTCTCCGAACGATTAAAATCACCGAAGAACACTTCGGACAATATGAGGAGGTCTACCTGACGCCGCTCCTTCGGAAGCTCTCCGACACCCTGGGCCCCGATCATGACCCAAAGGCCCTGGTCAGTGAACTTGAAGCAGCGGGGGTGGCCCGACTTGAAAAGCGAGACGGGTACCCCTACGACTACACCGTCCTCATCATGAACGACGACCATCCAGACGTTCAACAGGTTCGCGATACCCGGAGTACAAGAGCACAGGACACGTCCGCAACCGGCAATGGATCGGTCGCTTACGACGAGACCGATGCGTCGGAAGGGGACGGGTCTTATGAGGAGTACGACGAATACGCCATGGACGAGGCCACCAACGCCGACGGTGAATCGGAGGCGCCGGACCCGAACGAATCGCTCGTCTCTGCCGAGCAGGCCGACGGGACCGACCACTCGGAGCCGCTTGAGGACGCCCCGTCGGAGGAAACGAGCGAATCGTCCTAATCCTCCATTTGCTGGCCGCGGGCCATCGGAGTGATGGCGCGCTCCCGTGGTGGCTCCTCACTCGTGTACGACTTTCCATCTACCTTCTTCCTCTGTTCGCTCTATGCCTAGCCTTTCCGACCACGTCGAAGACCTGACGCCCCGACAGATCGTCGAGGAACTGGACAAGTACATCATTGGTCAGGAGGACGCGAAAAAGAATGTCGCGATTGCCCTCCGAAACCGCTGGCGTCGCCAGAACGCCCCCAAAGAAATGCGGGACGAGATCATGCCGAACAATATCATCATGATCGGTCCTACGGGGGTGGGCAAGACCGAAATTGCCCGTCGCCTGGCGCGTCTCGCCCGAGCCCCGTTCATCAAGGTCGAGGCCTCGAAGTTTACCGAGGTCGGTTATGTGGGCCGGGACGTGGACAGCATGATTCGCGACCTCACCGACATTGCGGTGAACATGGTGCAGGAGGAGCACAAGGAAGAAGTGCAGGATCGCGCGCGCGAACTCGCCGAGGAGCGCATCCTCGACATTCTCATTCCCCCTCAAGAGGACCGCTCCCCCCGCGGCGGCAACGGATCGCAGGACGAGCCGGGCTTCACGGTCCAGCCCAGCGACGACACCGATCCCGATGGCGATCAGTCGAGCCTCCGCCAGCGCACCCGACAGAAGTTCCGCGACAAACTCGAACGCGGCGACCTGGACGACCGCGAGATTGAGATTGAGGTCAGTTCCGACTCGAACTCGATGATGCAGGTCTTTGGCCCCATGGGCATGGAAGAGATGGGCGTGGACCTGCAGGAGCTCTTCGGCAACCTGGGCGGCGGCCAGCAGCGCAAGACGCGACGCGTGACGGTCGAGGAGGCCCGTGAGATTCTCACTCAGGAGGAGGCCCAGAAGCTGATCGACATGGATCAGGTAAAGGAAGACGCTTTGGACCGGGTGCAGCAGGCCGGAATCGTCTTCGTGGACGAGATCGACAAGGTCGCCTCCGGCACCCGCACTCGGGACGACGGCGGCGCCGGACAGGGCGTCTCACGTCAGGGCGTACAGCGGGACCTCCTCCCCATCGTGGAGGGCTCAAACGTGCAAACGAAGCACGGCATGGTCCAGACGGACCACATCCTCTTCGTTGCCAGCGGCGCGTTCCACGCCTCCAAGCCGAGCGACCTGATCCCTGAGCTTCAGGGCCGCTTCCCGATTCGCGTGGAGCTCAATAACCTCGATGAGGAGGACTTCTACGAGATCCTCACGAAGCCTAAGAATGCTCTCATCAAACAATATCGCGCCCTACTGCGGTCGGAAAACGTCTCGATTGAGTTTGAGGACGAAGGGGTGCGGGAGCTCGCCCGCATCGCCGCCGAGGTCAATGCGGACGTCGAGAACATCGGCGCTCGGCGCCTACACACGGTGCTCACCACGCTTCTCGAAGATCTGCTCTTCGACGTGCCCGAGGAGATTCCGCCGGGCAGCTCCGTCACGGTCGACGCGGAGATGGTGCAAGACCGGCTCAGCTCCATCGCCTCCAGCCGCGACCTCAGTCAGTACATCCTCTAGAACAGAACCGACTCTGTCTCAAACACGAACGGGTGGATCCGGCACATGCCGGACCCACCCGTTTTTGCGTTTGATCCAATGTGTCGTTTCGGCTAGTTGATCGACTGAAAGGTCGACGGCAGGCCGTCTCCCCCTTCGGAAGAGGGTTCCTCCTCCGGACTCGTCGGCGCATCGGAAGGCGGTTCCTCGTCGGTGCAGTAGGATTCAAAGGCGTCTCCCAGGTCCGCGGCGATGGCGTTGGCGCTGCGCCCTTCGATGTGTTTGCGCTCAACGATGTAGACGGGCTGCCCGTCACGGAAGAGCGCGAGGAACGGCGAGGACGGCGGGATGCCCGCCAGATACTCCTCGCGGACCCGCTCGGTGGCCTCCAGGTCTTGCCCGGCAAAGACCGTCACGTAGCGATCGGGTTGGACATCGGCCTCACGGGCCATCGCCACGGCCGGCCGCGCATTGCCCGCGGCACACCCGCAGACGGAGTTTATGACGAGAAGCATCGTCTCGTCGTCGGCGTCGTCAAAAGCGGCATCGACATCGGCCGCCGTCTTCAGTTCGTCGACCCCAAGGCGAGTGAGCTCTTCACGCATCGGGTCAACCATCGCTTTCGGATACGGCATAACACGGAAAGTAGACTGTCAGAAGGACTAGTGAGCAGATGTGCCTGCGTGCAACCGGGGATGAAACGAAGGGTGTGCTCCGTTGATCCTTTCCCCGACGCCAGGGCGAGACTGCGCCCGGCCTCCAGAAGGAGCCTCCTGGCAAGGAGAGACCTGGAAATCCGGTCCGCTCTGAGCCAGGAGACAGGGGCTCCGCGTCACGGACCACACTAATCGGTCTACCCGCCGTCGTCGGTCCGTTTCCACGGCGGGTCTTCGTCGTTCAGGAACGCGTCGATGCCGGCTTGGCAGTCCTCCGTCTCGCGCGCGAAGGCGTTCATCTGCACCGCGTAGTCCATGGCCTCCTCAAAGCCCATCCCCGACAGCTGCGCCAGCATGCGCTTGGTGAGCGCCACGGCCGATTCGCTCGTCTCCGTGGCCAACTCATGGGCAAGTTCTCGTACTTCATTCGACAGCCTTCGCCCATCGACCGCCCGGCTGACCAGGCCGACCTCTGAGGCCTGCGCCGCCGTAACGAGACGCCCGCGCAGGAGCAGGTCGCGCACCGCCGCCTCCCCCAGCTTCCGTCGGACGAACACCATCACGATGGCGGGCACGAACCCAATGCGCACCTCACTAAAGCCCAGCTTCGCGTCGTCGGCCACGAATGAAAAGTCACAGACTGACGCGAGCCCACACCCGCCACCGATGGCGTGTCCGTTCACTTGGGCAATGATGGGCTTGGGGTGGTGATAGATCTGCCGAAACAGCTCCGCGAGGTGACGGGAGTCGGTTTCGTTTTCGAGCGGCGACGCGTCGCGTAGCGCCTTGAGGGACGAGAGGTCGGCCCCCGCCGAAAACGCCGATCCGTTGCCAGTGAGGACAACCACGCGCACGTCGTCCTCTTCCGCCGCCGTCAGCTCCTCCTTAAGCGCCGTCACGAGGTCGGCATTGAGAGCGTTGCGTTTGTCGGGGCGGTTGAGCCGAAGGGTGCGAACCTGCTCATCAGTCGAAATCTCGACGAGATCGGACATGAACAAGGGGGGCCTACGTCGTGAGAAAAACCAGAGCACTCAAGCGTGAACCTACCAAAGCGGGGTGGACATTCTCCAATCGTGAAGCGTGATCCGTGACGCGTGAGAGGCTTAGGAGAAAGGGCTCGGCACGTGCTCGTACTCGTAGCTAAGCGCATCTCCCCGAACTGAGTACGTCGCTGAGACAGATCCCAGAGCGGTCCCCAGCAGTCAGGCTTCACTCATCACGTTTTTCCTCGTGCAAAGCAGAAACGGTCGGCCAGCCGCCGATCCAGGGGTTACGACTCGTCGGCAAGGTAAAACCGGTAGATCGGCCACACGGTGAAGACAAGATCCAGCGCGCGGTCAACCAGTTCCGAACCAAGTTCGAGCGTTTCTTCCCGTGAAATGTAGTGTCGGACGTAGATGCCGTCGGCTCCGTCGACGGCGTCTGGAACGGCGTCGAGCGGATCAGTGAACACGGTCTGAGTCTCGTTCTGACCGGAGCCCTGGTGGGTGTAGAAGCGCCAGCCCGCTCGTTCCAGAAGGGGATTGACGAGATCGAGATACGTCGCGGGGGCCCGCTGAATGCGCTCCCTGGCCTGGTCTAACAAATCGTCGGCGTATGCTCCCACGTACACGCCCACGGCAAACCCGTCCGGCGATACGCGATGGGTGATCTGCACGTCCTCCAGCCGCCGCGTCTCGGGGCGGTAGAACGACATCCAGAGGTGGTCGTGGCAGCCGCCCGCACCAAAGTCGTTTTTCAGTAGCCGACTGAACACGTTCCGCTCCGTTTCGAGGTCGAGCCGGTTGGGGAGCACCCAGTTCACGACCAAGTCGTCGCGATATCGGCGAAAGGGTTCTTTGAGGTGTTCGGTAACCCCGGGCTTTTCCTTGTTGTACTGATCGATGTGGGGCTCCGCCCGCAATCGATCAAGCATCTCGAACACCTCGGGGGACCAGCCCTCGAACGACCGATCCAGATCGTCGGGTCGGTGCATGGTATCTACCGGTTTTTGGGCAGGATCGACCGCCGCCGGTTCGGCCTCTTCGAGCATACGTCGACCGATCTATTTCTTCCAGAGTCCATGTGCTCCTTCCCATCCAGTCCAGCCATCACCCCATGACCTCAGCCTCGCGGCCCTGTAGGAACGCCTCCGCGGCCTCGACCATCGGCGCACTCCCAATGAAGAGCGGAGTGCGTTGATGAAGCTCGGTCGGCTCGATGTCGAGAATACGGCGGCGTCCATCGCTGGCTCGTCCCCCGGCCTGTTCCACCAAGAGGGCCATCGGGTTGGCCTCGTACATGAGACGCAGCTTGCCATCCGGATGGTACGGCGTGGAGGGGTACATGTACAGTCCTCCCCCAATCAGATTTCGGTGGAAGTCGGAAACAAACGAGCCGATGTACCGGGCCCGAATGCGACTTCCCGTCTCAGGATCCTTGCGTTTGATCCAGCGAAGAAACTCTTGCAGTTTCCCGGAGAAGTCTTCCACGTCTGCTTCGTTCGCCGAGTACATGGTCCCCTGATCAGGGATACGCAGGTCGGGGTGTGAAAGCAGAAATTCCCCGATCGATGGATCCAGGGTGAAGCCGTTGACGCCATCGCCGGTCGTGAAGACGAACATGGTCGAAGAACCGTAGGCTACGTACCCGGCAGCAACCTGCTCGGCGCCGGGCTGAAGCGCGACATTCAAGATGTCATCCCCGTTCCAGTCCTCGGGCAAAAGGTACACACTGAAGATGGTCCCGACAGACGCATTTACGTCTGTATTCGAAGAACCATCTAGGGGATCGAAAAAGACGGCGTAGCGCTCTCGAGACTCCTGGTTCTGGCTCACTGGAATGGCATCGGGCTGCTCCTCGGATCCAATCATACAACACTCCCCCCCCTTGCGCAACGCCCGCACCAACTCGCGGTGGGCAATCTGGTCGAGCTTCTTCTGGTGCTCGTTCTGCACGTTGACGGTCCCGGTCTCTCCCAGCACGTCCAAGATGCCTGCCCGACGAATGTTGCGAGTAATGATCTTGGCAGCGACACTCAGGTCTCGAAGGAGACGCGAGAAGGAGCCCGAGGAGTGGGAGAAGCGTTCCTGCCGATCAAGCACAAACTGCTCGAGCGTCATGAGCGACGACCGGTCCTCGGATGTGTCGTAAGCGTCAGTCGACATGGGAAGAGGCTTTTATTGAGTAACGCACTGGTTGCGAAGGCCAAACGGGTCTACAAGCCGGATTCCTGCACGAACGATTCTGACAACCAGTTTTCCGGCTTCGCCGATCGGGTCATCAGCCGCTTAACCATCTGACGGGGGTCCTTCCCGTCGAAGAGAACGGATAGAACCGCTTCCGTAATCGGCATTTCTACACCATGACGCTGGGCGAGGTCGTGTACGGACCGAGTGGTGTGCACTCCTTCGGCAACCATTTCCATTTCGTCGAGCACCTGATCCAGGGATTTTCCGGAGGCAATCTGTTCGCCGAGGTACCGATTTCGACTATGGCGACTCATGCACGTGACCACCAGGTCGCCAACCCCTGCTAGACCTGCGAATGTCCGCGGATTTGCTCCCATGGCACGACCCAGTCGCTGCATCTCCGCGAGGCCTCGAGTTACGAGCGCCGCCTTGGCGTTGTCGCCGTATCCTCCCCCATCACAGATGCCCGCCGCAATCGCCATGACATTTTTGGCGGATCCGCCAATCTCGACCCCAGTGACGTCGGTGTTGAGATAAACGCGGAGCCGTTCCGTCATGAAGCGTTCTTGGATGCGGCGGGCGACCGTCTCGTCCGGAGCGGCAGCCACAACCGTCGTGGGACGCCCCTCTGCCACCTCTTCGGCGTGACTCGGTCCATAGAGCGTCCCTATCCTGCGACGGGGAAGTCCCTCGAAGACATCATCCAGGACCTGCGTCATCGTGAGCAGGGAGTCGTTTTCGATCCCCTTCGAGAGTGAGACCACCGTCAGGTCCTCGTGCACATGGGATCGCAGCGACTGGGCCCGTTCTCGCAGGTTTTGCGAGGGAACGGCCAGCCCCCAAAAATCAGAAGCCTGTGCCGCCTCCTCCAGATCCGTTGTGATCGTCACGGACGACGGAATCAACAACTCGGGGAGATAGGTGGGATTGTGGGACGTGCGGCGAATCTCCTCCACCACTTCAGAACGACGAGCCCAAAGGGTTACGTCCCGTCCGGCGGAGGCAAGATGAACGGAAAGGGCCGTTCCCCAACTCCCGGCCCCGAATAGCGTGATGGACGACATAAGCGTAGCTTCGTGTTATCCCAAAAATGCAATCCCGAATTGGTTGTCCCCGGGCTCTCGATCGCCGAACGCTCCCCCCCGACTCGCACACCAGAGAGCAAAAACGGACCGGCCGCGCTGCACGCAATAAGTGTAAAAAGGTGGTTTGATCTGAAAACTCAAATCCGCCAACTGTTTCGTCCACCCCGAATTTGCGCCGCCCCCTCAACGGAGCAACGAGACCTGGACCGCTCGAAATCGGCCTGTTCGAAAGTGACGTCAGTGGACGATCAGGCAGCCGAACCCTGCGGTCGACTGGTGGAATCACGGGTGACGGCCCCGGTTGCCTCACTCCGTGACTTCAAGTTGGTACTGCTTCGGAGTCATGCCCTCGTGCTCTTTAAACGTGTCGATGAAGTGGCTCGTGCTGCTAAAGCCGAGCTCGTGACTCACATTCGTAACCGTGTTTTTGGGATTCGAGAGCAGCTCTCGAGCCCGGACGATGCGCTCACGGGTGATGTACTCGAGGGGCGACATCTCAAATTCGTCGCTGAAATGGCGGTAGAAGGTGGACTTACTCATGCAGGCTTCCTCCACTAGCTCATCGATCGAGATGTGCCGGTTCAAATTATCCTGGATGTGTTGCACCGCCGCCGCCAACCCCCCTACGGAGGAATGCCGTGAAAAATCACCGATGAGCAACGCTCGAGAGCGCGTCTGAAGCAACTGAATCATCAACTCCCTCACGTTGAGGTCAACCAGACGGTCTCGATTGGGAGGGTCCTCCTGGATCAAATACGCGATCATCTCCAAGATCCGACTGACCCCTTCCCGCTCTTCAACATGACAGAACTTTTGCTCTTCCAACTGCCACTGTCGCGAGACCGAAGAATCGAGCGACACCTCGTTAATATTCTCAAGAATGTTGGCCGTCCGCGCCTGACTCACCCGCAGCGCCACAAACTGTACGGGCGTCTGGTTTGCTTCCGGAAATTCAACAGTGAGAGGTTGTAGAGGGGGGACGACAAGGGAATCTCCGGGCTCGCAGACAAACGATGTCTCTCTGTTGACCTTCACGACCTGCTTACCGGCGATCATTCCATAGTACAGGAGTCGAGGAGCACGAAGAGTGGTCTCGTTTGGCCGTGTGACCTCGTACAGCGTGACCTGCACGTCTCTCCCCCCGCGCCCGGCTCGGCTTTTAGCCAGGGACTCTAGATCGTCTTCTAAATTGGGACCCATGGTGGTGGACATGACAGCCGGACCGAATGATCGCAGTGGTGGGATGCCGGATCCCTCCATCCGTACAGGAGACAGACAGCGCTGTATACGTCACAGCACTCAGGGCAAAACTCCCGTTCTCCGCCAGGGACCGAAAACTCCTGAGCGCCAGACCGAAGGGGAATGGTTTCGTTCGGTATGTGTGCGCGCACGACCAGATGCGCTTTCCGGTTCTCGTACTCCCGTCTTGCAAAAGTAGGAGGAGTCGGGGTTCTCTGCAACCGAATTCGTCCCTGCCGACCGCAAAACCGAGGATCTCCCTTCCCGATCTGCTCAGTTGGCGGGCGTGCGCAACTGATTTGTCAGACATTGCCAGTGTCGAGGGCGTTTTCTATCTTCGCGCAAACGCCCTGATGTCGGTTCCAAAAAAGAGCTCATTGTCGCGTCCCATTTGCGCAACCAATGTGCGCCCCGTTAACGCAGTTTTGCAGGTCGTTCAGGTCAGGACCCTGATGACTGACAGAGAGGGCGACGAGGTCCCCTGCACGCACTTTGGGAAGATGGAAGCATTTTCCTGGAAGATTACGTTACCGCACCAAAAAAGCGCTTCCTATATTAAGAAACGGTTCTTGAGAACAGCCCCCGCGCACTGTGATCCTCCTCAGTGAAGGACCGCATTGGTGGTTTTGTTTACGTGTCGTTTTGGAAGCCCTTACAACGGGCTCTCGTAGTGGTTCTCCCGCCTTTTCCCGTTAAGCCAGACCGTTCTTCTGGATTGCTTCCCCCACGTTCTTTATGCAACACATACTTGCCCTCGATCAAGGTACGACAAGCTCTCGGGCGATTCTTTTTGATCGTAAGGGGCAGATCCAGTCTGTCGCCCAGAAAGAGTTTGAGCAAATTTATCCCGAACCGGGCTGGGTGGAGCACAACCCGAATGAAATCTGGTCTACGCAGATGGGTACCGCCTCGGAGGCGCTCAGCCGCGCGGGCCTGACTGCTTCTGACCTCGCCGCGCTCGGGATTACCAACCAGCGTGAGACGACAATTGTCTGGGACCGCTCAACCGGCGAGCCCGTCTACAACGCAATCGTTTGGCAGGATCGCCGGACCTCCGGCCTTTGCGATCGCCTTAAGGACAGGGGCCTACTGGATCTTTTTCAGGAGAAAACCGGATTGATCCTCGACGCCTACTTTTCCGGGACCAAAATTAAGTGGATCCTGGATCATGTCGAGGGGGCACGCAAGCGAGCCGAAAATGGCGAACTCGCCTTCGGCACGGTTGACAGCTGGCTCGTCTGGCGCATGACGGGCGGGGAGAAGCACATTACCGACGCAACCAACGCCTCGCGGACCCTCCTCTACAACATCCACGAGGGCAGGTGGGACGAGGAGCTCCTCTCCATCCTGGACGTGCCCCGCGCGATGTTGCCGTCGGTCGAGGATAGCAGCACCGTCTACGGGAAAACGGAGGTCGACACCTTCGGCTCGGCGGTCCCAATTTCTGGAATTGCCGGAGATCAGCAGGCGGCCCTCTTCGGGCAAATGTGTACGAGCCCCGGTCTTGGAAAAAATACATACGGGACCGGTGCCTTCATGGTACAGAACACCGGGCAGGAAGCGGTAACCTCCGAAAACAACCTCCTTACGACCATTGCCTACCAGCTGGACGGTACACCCACCTATGCCCTGGAGGGGTCAATCTTCGTCGCGGGAGCCGTGGTGCAGTGGCTCCGGGACGAACTCCAGATCATTCGGGACTCGTCCCAGGTAGAGAAACTCGCGCGACAAGTGGAGGACAATGGCGGGGTATACTTTGTCCCGGCCTTCACGGGGCTCGGCGCGCCGCACTGGGACCAGTATGCTCGCGGCACCATCGCCGGCCTGACGCGAGGAGCGAACCAAGGACATATCGCGCGTGCAGCGATCGAAAGCATGGCCTATCAGGTGGCCGACGTGATCGACGCGATGGAGGCGGACTCCGGCATCGAGACGAAAGAATTGCGGGCCGACGGCGGCGCAGCAGCCAACGACCTCCTTCTGCAATTTCAGGCCGACATTCTAGACGTGCCGGTTATACGTCCCAAGATCCTGGAAACCACTGCATTAGGAGCAGCTTACCTTGCGGGTCTCGCCGTGCACTTCTGGGACGACCAGGATGAGATCCGCGATCAGTGGGAGTTGGACGAAAAGTTTACCCCTTCCATGTCGTCGGCTCGTGCGGCCGAACTCCGAAAAGGATGGTCGAAAGCTGTCGATCGGGCCCGTGCCTGGGAATCTCCCGATTCCAGTGAGGCCGATGACGAAAATAGGGAAACTGAGATGGAAGAGCCGGTTCCCTCGTGAGCGTCCGAGCTCGTGTCGCTCCCGACCTGTTCTACAGTCTCCCCCTTTAAATTCGTTCTCCCGAGCGGACTGTGAGTACGCGCCTGTTCCGGTGTGCTCCCTTGCGGGGTTTCGTCTATCGAATCGTGAACACAATTCTTTATGGGTATACGTGTCGAAGATCTTCACAAGTCGTACGGCACCGAGACGGTGCTCGACGGCGTGAATCTGGAAATTCCAGACCGGAGCTTTTTTAGCGTGGTGGCCCCCACGGGCGCCGGCAAAACGACGCTTCTCCGCATTCTCGCGGGGATCGAACAGCCTAATTCGGGGACCATCTACTACGATGGGGACGACATGACGGATGTGGCCGTTCAGGAGCGAAGTATTGGGATGGTCTATCAGGAGTTCATCAACTACCCGTCCCTCACCGTCTGGGAAAATTTAGCCTCCCCCCTTCAAGTGAGCGACGAAAACTACAGCCAGGAGGAGATTGAGCGTCGGGTGCAGGAAACCGCCGAAATGCTCCAGATCGACCACATTCTGAATAACCTGCCGGAAGAGGTCAGCGGGGGCGAGGCTCAGCGCACCGCAATCTCTCGGGCGTTGATCAAGGAGCCCGACTACCTCTTCATGGACGAGCCTCTCGCCAACCTTGACTACAAACTGCGCGAGGGACTACGATCCGACTTTGAACGTCTCTTTTCGGAGCAGGAAACAACGGTTGTCTACGCCACCCCGCAGGCGGGCGACGCGCTCGCCATGTCCACCCACATCGGCTTCCTCCATGGGGGAAACATCATCCAGGACGCCCCGCGCGACGAGATGTAC
>CAZTDC010000019.1:0-20422 GCA_964612165.1 uncultured Salinivenus sp. | reverse complement strand
CCCGCAGCGGCCCGGTTTCGACGAAAATGTTGTCGTACTCGTTGGCGAGGTGGCCATCGGGACCGGACCGGCGTTTGCGGCGGAGGCTGGTGGGTTGATCGTCGAGCACGGCTCGGTAGCCAAGGCGGCGTAGCTCGCCGAAGGCGTCCTCGTCCTCGTCGAGGTTGAAGTCGCCGAGGAGCAGGACGTGGTCGGCCTCGTACTTTTGATGGAGGCGATCGAGGAGGACCACTTCCCGCGCCGGATTCTTGGAGCTGGGCACAGCGTGGAGGCTCGCGACCAGAAGCCGCTGCCCGGTCTTTCTGTGTTCGAAGCGGGCGAGATAGGGCTCGCGATCGATGGGATCCGCGAGCGACGATTCGAGCCAGGCCTGTCCCACCAGCCGGACGCGTGAGGGCTTCCAGAGGAACGCGTAGCGCTCGGTGCCGGCGCCCGTGGTCGGGTCACTGAGACGGTAGTCCCACTGGAACCCGGTGCGGTCGAGGGCCGCGTCGAGCTTTCCGATGGCCTGGGCGCCGGGGGGCGACGTAACCACTTCCTGCACGGCCACCAGGTCGAAGTCGCGCAGCGTTTCGGCCGCAATCGAGATTTCCTGGTCGTCTTTCGTTCGGCCCCAGTTGTAGAGATTCCAGGACACGACTCGGACGTGGGGGCCCTCAACCGTTCCCTCGGCGCTGGACGATGTCGGGTTTACCTCGCCCGAAGATAGATTGTCTGGGAGGGACGAGATCTCGCTGGGAAGATCGACCTTTGGCATCTCAACCGACTCGGTCAGCTCCAGCCCTGTCTCGTCGAGGTCGAAGCCGGGTACGTCCACAGACGTGAAGTACTCGACGCTTGCGAGGAGCGCCACGAGAAGAGCGAGCAGGGCAAGACGTCGGAGCTGTTTTTCCATCGGGGAAGGGGGCAAAATTCAACGCGATACACCCCAAGGTACAGCTCCGGTTGCGAAACCACGAAGGGATTCGTGTGAATCGGAACGTGAGTGTCCGAAAAGGACAAGTTAGTGTCCGAGTTAGGAACTGTCGTCGAGATCGACCTGGGAGCACCCTTGCGCCGAACCTGACCTTTGTTCGACAGTCTGATTTCCGGGGGGAACGAGTGGGGCTGGGGCTGCCCCTCGTCTCTTCCTCAAAGCCTACATCGACAGACATCGGCCACGATGTCGTAGGGGGATCCTACTTCTCTGGGAGCACGACACTTTGTTTAACCTGCGCGAACGCGGGAGACACGAATGGGTTGAGAAACAGCCCGAAGACTGCAATCTGGAATAAGAACGGTTGCGTCCAATGAGCAACGACTGGATCGACACGCTGACGGCTGCCGGCCAGGTTTTGGCCGCCATCCTCCTTTGCGAAGCCGTAGGCCTGATTGCCGCGTTTGCCACGCAGAGCTCCGTCGCGACGTGGTATACCACCCTCACCAAGCCCAGCTTCACGCCACCGGGCTGGCTCTTTGGCCCGGTCTGGACGACCCTCTACGCGATGATGGGGGTGGCGGCCGTGCTGGTGTGGTGGCGCCGGTCCGAAGACAGAACCAGTCAGAACGCCCTCGTCCTTTTCGGCGTGCAGTTGCTGCTCAACGGCGGATGGTCATTTGCCTTCTTCGGCGCACGCTCCCCGACCCTCGGTCTCGTCGTCATCGCGGCGCTGTGGACCGTGCTAGCGCGAACAACCGATCGGTTCTTCCGGGTTCGGGCCGCCGCCGGGTGGCTCCTGGTGCCGTACCTGCTGTGGGTCACCTACGCCGGCGCCCTGAACCTTGGCATTTGGATTTTGAATTAGGCAGGGCGGGCCATCGGCATGATTCTGTGAGCGCCATGGCTTCCTGGCGTTTTCCGAGCGTTATTGAGAATGCGCAGGGCGATCGCATGTTAAAAATTTCTGTTGAGGACGGGTGGCTCGACCGTCTTCGATGGACACTACTGCTGGAGATGCGCGGGAGAACGGGAGAGTGGGAGTGGAGTGACTGCCTCAATCGAAGAAACGAGCAGGTCGATGGGGGTAAGATGCGATTGCCGTGCTGAGAATGCGTGGAAGCTTGGGCGCGTGGAGGCATCTTTGCTCCAGCATCCCGAGCCCCCACGCGTCCATGCTTTCGGTGCACCTCCTTTTCGAAAAGAGCACCGAGCTTCCCTCCATCTTAAAGGCAGTCCGCTCGACCGTAGCGCTATTCCCGCATCTCGGCCACGGGAGGATCGTCGGGCACAAACTCGGGAGCGGCGGGATCGCGCGTCTCGATCCAGTCCCCCAGGTTGCGGAGCAGTCCGGCAAAGAGCAGGCTATGAACGGGACGCACCAAGTTCCAGTAGATCGTGCCGCTCAGGCCCTTCGGTTCGAAGAAGAGGGTCTGCGTGATCTGCGTACAATCCTCGTCGTCGGACGGCGTGACCTCAAACTGGAGCCAGGCGCGGCCGGGAAGCTTCATCTCGGCCCGGAGGCGCAGTAGGTGCTCCGGCTCCAGCGTCTCCACGCGCCAGAAGTCGACGACATCCCCCACGCGGAGGTGCGCCTCGTGGCGCCGCCCATGCCGGAAGCCGACGCCGCCGATCAGCTGATCGATCCAGCCCCGCAGCCGCCACAGCGCATTGCCGTAGAGCCAGCCTGTCTCGCCGCCGAGCCGGGTGATCGTGTCGAAAGCGACTTCGGGGGACGCGTCCGCCGTGGTGGTGCGCGCTTCGCGGTACAGTCCCTCGGTGGTGTCGAGGGTTGCAGTCTGCTCGGTGGGGGTCGAAGAGACGGCGCTGTTCCAGACGGTGGGCATCTCGTCGGACTCGATGCGACGCAGGGCCAGCCGCAAGGCGGCCTCAAAAGCCATCGGTTCGATGTCCGGAAAAAGGGTACGGGCCTTCGTCGAGTCCTCTACGACCACCTCATTGTCCAGCCCTTCGATGAGGGGCCGTGCAATCGAGTTGGAGATGGGCGTCACCAGGCCCACCCAGTGCGAAGACAGGCGGGGTGTCAGAAACGGGACGTTCACAATCCACCGCGTAAGGCCCCGTACCGCCGCATAAATCTCGAACATCTCCTTGTAGGTGAGCACGTCACTCCCCCCGATTTCGATAATCTCGCCCGCGCTCTCCGGCTGCTCCAGCGCGGCCATGAGGTACTGGAGGACGTTCCGGATGGCAATGGGCTGGGTGGGGGTATGCACCCAGGTCGGGCAGATCATGAGGGGTACTCGCTCGGTGAGGTAGCGCACCAGCTCGAACGAGAGGCTGCCGGAGCCCACGATTTGGGCGGCCCGAAACTCCGTCACCGGCACCGCCCCGTCCCGCAGCACCTTGCCCGTCTCAATGCGGCTCTGCAGGTGCTTCGACTGCCGGTCCCCCTTCGGCGTCATGCCGCCCAGGTAGATGAGCCGCTCGACGCCGGCCGCCTCCGCCGCGGTGCGCACGTTGGTTGCCGCCCGCCGGTCGCGCTCGGCGAACGTATCCTCCCCGGCCCCGAGCGAGTGGATGAGGTAGTACGCCGCGTCGACGCCCTCCATGGCCGGGGTCACCGTGTCGGCCTCCAGGGCGTCCCCCTCCACCACCTCCACTGCATCACCCCAAGGTTGGGCCCGGAGCCGCTCGGCGTTGCGGACGAAGCAGCGAACCGTGTACCCCTCCCGAAGCAGGCACGGCACTAGGCGCCCGCCCACGTAGCCGGTGGCTCCGGTTACGAGCACGGTCTTGTTGGACGAAGGAGGGGGCATCGGAGAGGTGAGGTCGGTTCAAGGAATGGGATTCAGGGATACGAGACCAGGGGCCGTTGGTTGCTTGTGGGGACGCGCCGCATTGGAGAGTGGACCTGCTTTGTTTGTCCATTACGAAAACGTTCCATCGGAGAGAAAACCCGGGGAGGCCGCCGAGCGTGACAGTTCACAATGACTAAAGAAGCGGATATCACTCCGTGGCAACTCTCATCTTCTGAATCACAACCAGACCTCAGAACTATGGCTGAAATTGAAGGCACCGAAACGTGGCCTGAACTCGCGATCGGGCTGTACGATAAACTTACCGGACGTGGAGCCGAAATCACCTACGACTTCGAAGATTTCGAGCTCTACGTGCCCAGCAAAGTGGGAGATGATCCGGAATACGCACATTGGAAAATGGACGGCACGCTGAAGATTCGCACGAAGGAAAACGGGTCGTAGTTGCTGACTGCCCATCTCCGTTTTCCGGATAGAATACTCCCGATGAGGCGTCCTGACAATTCAGGACGCTTCGTTGGGCGCTCTTGTTGCCCCGTAGTGCTGCAGTTTCCCTTCGTTTAACTCGTTTCGAAAATGAGTCTGCCCCTTGAGGTTCTCGCTGATCTGCAGATTGCGATCGATGGGGAGGACGTCGACGTACAGGCTGACGGGGATCGAATCGTGATCGATCTGTCCAGCCTGGAGGCCGGTCGTCGGCTTCTCGCCGGGTATCCCTTTGCGACCGTCCGGTCTGGCTCGTCCGCCTCCCGGCTTCAGGACGCGCTTCAGATTGCAGGCCTCACCGTAGATGTGCAGTTGCGGGGCAATCTCCTTGCACGGATGGGGAAGGGCGCCCGGCCGGGACGCCTCGCGCGTGCTCTCAATCTGGAAGGGTTTGAGTTACGTCCGGCACAGTCGGCTCGTGCCATCGTGCGACGGCGCCCCTTCGTGACGACGCTGGTGCTCGGAGGCCTCTTTCTTCTCGTCGGGTGGCTCGTCGCGCGGCTCGTGCGGAGTAACACTTGATCCTCTCTGTGCAACGTACGGACGGTTCCAGCGTACGCCGACGATCCTCAATTGGGAGGAGAAATCTGCCCGCTGCTTTCACGTAAATCCGTCCGTACCATGTCTTCTCCATTTTCTCGGTTCGTCCTCGTCCTCGGCCTGAGTCTCGGCGTACTGGCTGGATGCTCCAGTCCCTCGGCCAACCCGTCGACCGAACCGAGCTCCATCACTGACGCCTCGTACCTCACGTCCGACGAGTGGAACGACGGCAAGTCAGAAGTTGCCTTCTACCAGGTGGAGCGCACCCGCGACCAGTACGGGCGGGCCAATGAGCAGCAGTTTGTAGCGGGGACTTACCTGGTGAAGCACCGCTTCAGCCCCACCGAGATGACGAAAAAGACCGACGGTTCGGGCACGCCGTCCTTTAAGTATGCGCTCTTCTACGAATTGGAAAGCGGCTCCTATCAGTACAAGCGCAACTGGGTCGTCAATGCCCGGCAGCAGGACCTGAGGCCGTTCAAGCAGTCGTTCACGAGCTTCGACTGGTGTTCGAACCAGTACCGCGAGCTTGCCTTTGCGCCGAAGGGCGATGTCGAATACCGAATGCGGAGCGACGATTACGGCAATGAGCGGACGTCCTTTGACCATCGCCCGCAGTCATACCCGCCCGCCCAGCTTCCGCTTCTGATTCGCGGGCTCGACTTTAGCGCCTCGGACACGCTCACCTTTGCCGTGGCCGTGGCCGATAGCGGCGCACACGTGTCGGCGACGGCCGTGCGAACAGGCACCGAGACGCTTGAGACGGAGTCAGGCTCGTTTGAGACGGAGCGCATTGCCGTAACCTACGACCAGCCGGTGCCGTCGATCATCGGGGAGACCAGTGCCGGTAGCGAGACGTACTGGCGGAGCACAGGGCCGTATCGTCTGCTCGTACGGATGGAAGCGGAGAGCGGCCGCTACCAGATGGCCCTGGTCGAGCGCCTCCGCACGGCGTACTGGAAAGAGAACCTGTGGCCGAAGCTCGCCCGCGTAGAGAAGCGACCGTAGCACTGGAGGAGTGTGGCCCCCTCAGCCAGCCCAGCGCTACGAGGGTTGTCCGGCGGCGATGAGTTGCCCCACGTCGAACTCGCCATTCTCGTCCGTAACCTTAGAGAACGGCTCAAAGTTGGGGTGGGCATTGAGGTAGGACTGGGGGTCGAGCCGGAGCCGCCGGATAACCGCATTGGCGAGGAGGCGGCCCCCCACGGGACCGAGGCGGTCCTCGTTCGAGTCCTGGAACTGATGCTCGGCCTCGGCTAGAATGTAGTAGAGCAACGGAGTTTCCGTGAGGCCGAGCTTGCGGAGGGCCGAGGTGGTGGGCAGCGTGGCTGGTTCGCCGAGCGAACGCGCCACGTCTTCGCCCGAAGGAAGCCCCGCGCGCTTGCCCTGGAGAAAGAACCGGACGGCTACAGAGCGACGAGCAGGCCGGGGATCGTCGACGAGCGGGAGGTCGAGGAAGGCAGGCGTGATCTTCGTGTCGATCAGCTTGCTTGGCTGAGTGGGGCCGTCGTTCAGGTCGAAAAAGCGCGCCCAGTCCACCTTCAGCCGAGAGGGAATGGACTGTGATCGGTGACGGAGGAGGGTGTCGTCGTTTTCGTCGGCGGGGAGCAGAGCCACGTTCGCCTCGTCGTTGAGTTGATACTGGAGGCGCACCTGCGAGTACACGTAGCGCAACACGCCCTGGGCCACCTCCAGGGGCAGGCCCCCCATTGCTTCCTCGCGGGAAACGTCCCGCTCAAGCGCGGCGGCCACCTGTGCCGGCTTCACGACTCGGGGCAGAAAATCGTTCACGATGGCCCACTGATAGTGCCAGCGGACTCGCTTCTGGGCTTTGTTAAAGAGAACCGTTCCCGAGTCTCCGGAGGTCGCGAGGTGGTCGACCATTGCGTTGTGGAAGCGGATCAGGCCCAGGTGCAACTGGGCGAGAACCACGTTTTCGTCGTTGCGGGGGTCGGCGATGAGGCCGCGGCCCTGCCGGTTGCGGGGAAGGTCCTGCTTGGTGCCCGCCGGGGCATCGAGGAGACGTCCTGAGAAATAATCCTGATCGTAAAAGGCATAGAGGTGCGGGGCCATCTCCGGCCCCGGCCCGTAGAGGGTGTGTAGGCGAAGCGAGGAGGGACCGCTCTGCACCGTCGACGACAAGCGCTCGGTGCTCACCCGACGGACGAGCTCGTAGGTGAGGTCGTGGAAGAGAAACTGAGCGAAGAACGTGTAGCCGGCCTCGTGGTTGGGGCTGTCGTAGGTGTCGTCGGCCCACAGGGATTTCCGCTCGCTCATGGGGCCGTCCGGCTCGCCCAGGTGTTCGAGCAGTTCGTCGGGCGGGCGATGGGCCGAAAGCTGGGGAAAGAGGCTGTCGAAGGGAAGGTCTACGTTTGTGGGCGCGCTGGCTTCGGGCAACTCGTGGCCGAGGGCTGCCGTGTAGGTGGGGACCGCGCGCTCCGGCTGATTCGGCACAATTTTCAGGCGCCCGAGGTCGTGGGGCGACGAGTCGACTACGAAGGGATCGGTCTGGTGCACGACCTCTGAGCGACCATCGACGTACGCAGTGACGCGAATCTCTGGGGGGTCCTCCTCATCGAGGGGGTCATTGATGGTGAGCCTGAACGCGCCATTTGCGTCTGTGAGGGTGCCGCCGAGGCGCCGGTCCTGCGGCGCATCGACGTCGTAGGCCTCCACGAAGAAGCCGGTGAGTGGGGCATCGGTTTCGGCCTCAAGGAGAGCGCCGGTAAGGATGTAGGAAGAGGAAGACACGGCCTAAGAAACGACTGTGGGTGCGGAAGAGCAGAGCGGGGCAGTAGACTCAGCCGATATGGGCACGCACAAGATTCTGAAACCATACGACCAACGCAAATTACGTGTCAGTTTGCACCTGCAAATTACACGCCATTCACGCCGAGAAGGACGTCACCGATTCGAAGGCAAACTTGTGACCGAACCAGCAAACGAAGGATAGGAAACGACGGGACAGAGAGCCGATTCCGTACAGGAATGTGCGGGAAACGCCTGTGCGCATCCCTACGTTCGAGCTTCTCCGTCTTTCTACCAATGTGCTTCTGCAGATGAAACGATCACTCCGAATCGGTTCCGTTTCCGGGATCGGCATTTTCCTGCACTGGACCTTTTTGCTCCTAATCGTCGCAATTGGGGCATTCTACTACTTCCAGAGCGAGAGCCTCGTGGAGGCGGGAGCGGGCGTTGGGTTGATCCTGGCCGTCTTCGGCTGTGTGGTACTGCACGAGCTCGGGCACGCACTTACGGCCCGGCGGTTTGGGGTGGGAACGCGAAGCATCACGCTGTATCCGATTGGCGGACTTGCCCGGCTGCAGCGGATTCCGTCGGAGCCGATGAAGGAGTTCTGGATTGCCATCGGGGGGCCTGCCGTCAATCTCGTCATTGCGGTGTTGCTCGCAGCGTTGCTTTTGGTGATCGACGGGTCGTTTGCCCCGGGCGTGCTTCGCTCGCCCGGCTCGCACACCATTGCGTCGCTGATGTGGATTAACCTGGCCCTAACCGGCTTTAATTTGCTTCCGGCCTTTCCGATGGATGGAGGACGGGTGCTCCGCGCCCTCCTTGCAATGCGGCAGGACTATGCTCAGGCCACCCAGACGGCGGCCAACGTGGGGCAGGCCATGGCCATTCTCTTCGGCCTGTTTGGATTGCTCACGTTCAATCCAATTCTGCTGTTCATCGCGCTGTTCGTGTACGTGGGAGCGCAGCAGGAGTCGCAGCAGGCCATGTACCGCGCCTTCACGGAGGGCACGCCAGTACGACAGGCGATGGTCACGCGCTTTGCGACTCTCGCCGTCGACGACACGCTGGACGACGCCGTGGACGAACTCCTGGCGGGCACCGATCACGACTTCCCCGTCGTCGACGATGGGCAGGTGGTGGGGCTGCTGCGCCGGAAGCAGCTGATTCAGGCCCTCTCGGCCCACGATCGGGACACGCCCGTCCGCGACGTGGCCGACCGCGAGTTTTTTACGACCGAGCCCGGAGCGCCGCTCGATGAGGTGTTTCAGCGGATGAACGGGGCCAACTGTACGACCGTACCGGTGGAGGAGACCGGACAGCTCGTGGGGCTTTTGACCCTCGAAAATGTTGGCGAACTCATCATGGTCTCGAGCGCGCTCCAGAATCGAGCGGCCGCTCTCCAGCGGACCAACGTGAGTGGGAGCACCGTCCGCGACGTGGCAGGGGACGACAATTCGGCAAAGCCCGGATCACCCGTCGTTCCGTGACGGGGGGTGAGGGAGATGGGGCGGCTCACGCCATCCTCACGTCCTGGGTCACGCATTTCTGCTTCGGCACTTCTACATTGCACGGCGGTAGATGAACAGGCCCTCTTCCGGTTCGCGGATGAACGCTCTGTCTGCGCTCAATCCCCGCTTGGGGGACGCCACTGGGCGTCCTGCGTGAACCGGTCGGGCCGTTCGGGCGGGCGTTGATCGTCGCTTCTTTTCTGCTCAATAACCCTTCACTATGGACCGACGGACGAAGATCGTTTGCACCCTCGGCCCGACCTCCTCTGATCCAGAGACGATCCGGGCCCTCGTGCGAGCAGGCATGGACGTGGCTCGCATGAACTTTTCCCACGGGACCCACGAGGAGCACCGTGAGCGCATCCAGACGGTGCGCGAGGCAGCGCAGGCGGAGGGGGAGGTCGTCACCATTTTGCAGGACCTGCAGGGCCCAAAGATTCGAGTAGGCGAGATTCAGGGCGAGTCGGTGATGTTGCGGAAGGGGCAGAACCTCACCATCACCACCGACCCGATGGAGGGCACCAGCGAGCGCATCTACATCGATTACGACACGCTGGCCCAGGACGCAGAGGAGGGAGGACGCATCCTGATTGACGACGGATTGCTGGAGCTGGAGATCACCGAGATTGAGAATGGGGAGCTGCACACGACGGTCGTGGAGGGCGGGCCGCTCCGCTCGCGGAAGGGCGTCAATCTACCCAACATCCGCACCAGTACGCCCTCGCTCACCGAAAAGGACCTGAAGGACCTGGAGCTGGGGCTGGAGTTGGATGTAGATTTGATTGCCCTTTCCTTCGTCCGCGAGCGCTCCGACGTCCAGGAGCTGAATCGTCGCATCTATCAGGCGGGAAAAAACATTGGGGTGATCGCGAAGATCGAGAAGCCGGAGGCCGTTCGCAACATCGACGACATTCTCAAGGAAGTGGACGGCATCATGGTGGCGCGGGGGGACCTCGGCATCGAGATGCCGATGGAGGAGGTTCCCGGCACTCAGAAGGACCTCATTGGGAAAGGCATGGCGGCGTCGAAGCCAGTCATCACGGCCACGCAGATGCTAGAGAGCATGGTCGACAACCCCCGGCCGACCCGCGCAGAAGCAAGTGACGTGGCCAACGCCGTGCTCGACGGGAGCGACGCCGTGATGCTCTCGGCCGAGACGGCGGTGGGGGACCATCCCGTACGGGTCGTAGAGGCCATGAATCAGATCATTCGCAAGGCGGAGGCGCACTGGCAGGAGCATCGCCCGTCGTTGGCCATGCGGCCCGGCCGCCTGGAACGCAGCGAAGACGTGACCGAGAGCGTAAGCTTTACGGCCTGCCGGCTCGCCGAGCAGGTGGGAGCCCAGGCGGTGTGCTGCCTTACCAACTCCGGCGCCACCGCGCGGTCCATCGCGCGCCACCGGCCGAGCATGCCGATCTATGCGTTTACCGACGACGAACGGGTGGTAGGGCAACTCGGGGTGCTGTGGGGGGCGGAGGTGTTTTACATTCCCTTCCAGCAGGACACTGACCAGGGCATCGCGCGGGTGCACAGCGTTCTGCGAGACCATCAGCTCGTGGACTCCGGTGAACACGTTGTCATTACCGTCGGCATGCCCCTTCCGGCTCGCGGGCGTACCAACACCGTACACGTAAGTGGGGTGAAATGACGCTCGCCCTTACGGTCGAGTGTCCAACGTGAAGGGGGATCCTTTGCGGACGGCCCCCATTCCACATCTTTGCTGGAAGGGGTCGGTTCGTTCTCCTGCTCTGGTGATCGTGTTTTCGTATCCGCATGCGTCGCGCTCTGCCCGGTCCATTTTGTCCGATGGCCCTGATCCGGGTTGGACTGGTGCTCGCGGTCGTTGGGCTTCTGGGCGGATGCAGCTCGTCCTCCTTCTTTGGCCGCCAGTACACAAATCTCACGGCCTACTACAACAAATTTTACAACGCCAACAAGGCCTTCGAAAAGGGACGCCGGTCGATTGAAGACAGTGGCCAGCCGGTCGACCGAACGCAGTACATGGACGTCTTCCTGAAGCCGACGGACGGAGGAGATGAGGAAGCCTTCGAGGATGCAATTCAGAAGAGTGCGGACGTGCTCCGCGATAATCCCGATTCCAAGTGGGTGGACGATGCGCTTCTCCTCATTGGCAAGTCGTACTTTTACCAGAAAAACTACGTTGGGGCCGTACAGAAATTTCGTGAGACCATCGCGCTGGACGACGAGCGAACGCAGGAAGCCCGGTTCTGGCTCGCCCGCACGCTGGTGACCACCCGGCGCTACGAAGAAGCCGAATCGGTCCTTCGAACGGGCCTTCAGGCGGAAGAACCGGGGCCATGGACGGCGCGCCTGCACCTCGTTCGAGGTCAACTCCTTGTGCAACAGGAGCAGTGGGAAGAGGCCGTTCAGGCGCTCAACAAGGGTCTGCAGGGGGAGGTGTCGGAGAAGGTCGGGGCCCGGAGCGCCTTTCTGCTGGGACAGGTTTTGGAGACGATTGGGAAGCCGACGGCCGCCCGAACGGCCTATCAGACGGTGCAGGACTACGATCCGCGCTACGCGCTCGACTTCGTAGCGCAGTTGAGCGAAATCGAACTTCAGGGAATTCACGGCAACACCGAGCAGGCGTTCGATCGCCTTCGCGATCTGGAGCGCGACGAAAAGAACTTCGAGCGCCGAGGGGAGATGGCCGTCGTCCGGGCTCGCATTTATCGGGCGCGGGGGGAAAACGACCGGGCGCAGCAAACCCTTCGGAGAATGCTATACGGGGACGAGGCCCCGTCCGGCTCTTCACGAGGCCGTTTGCATTACGATCTGGCGCGGCTCTATCGGGACGTGTACAAGGACTTCAGCCAGGCAGCCGCCCACTTCGACACGGCGAGCACGACGCTCGGTTCGAGAGGAGGCCAGAGGGGGCGGGACGACGTCCAGCGCGTACCGGATGCCCCTGACGATCCGGGGACGCAGGCCGATCGCTACCGCGACTTGGCCAAGCGGTCCCGGGAGGTAGCCCGTATGGATTCGCTGCTGCGGGTGGGACGAATGAGCGAGAGCGAATTTAAGACCTTTGTTCAAGAGCTCCGGCGTCAGCGACAGGAAAAGATCGAGTCGCAAAATGAGGAGCGTCGGCGACAGGAGCGCGGAAAGCAGCTGCGAGGGGGAGGAGAGGCACTGGCAAAGCGGCGTCAAGACGCAGCCCCGGCGGCGGATACGCGGTCTTCGGACGCGGGCTTCCTGTTTTACAACGATCCGGCACGAGTACAGGAGGGGCAACGTCGGTTTGAACAGACCTGGGGAGATCGCCCTCGTGTTGACAACTGGCGACGCCGCGCTGCCATCCGCGGGTCTCAATCGGCCTCGGGGGATAGGCAGGAGGGGGATAGGCAGGAGGGCGAGCCGAGCGCGGAGGAGACGGCACCGAAGGAAGAGACGTCCGACCAGCGTTCGTCGAACAAGGTGGCCTCCCTCGATCTATCGGCCATTCCCCGTGACTCGGCCAGCCAGGCCAAAATGGAGGCTGACCGAGCGGTGGCCCGATACAAATTGGCCAATTCGCTCTTTCTTGCCGCCAGCCGGCCCGATTCGGCGGCCACCTGGTACCGACGTATCCTTCAGGAAAACGGCGATCACCCGGTGGCCAAGCGCGCGCTCTATGCTCTCGCCGAAGCATACCATGCTCAGGGCGACACTACGGCGGCCCAGCAGTCCTATGGCCGACTCGTAGAGCAGTATCCGGACACTGACCTTGCGGCGAGGGCGCGCAGACAACTCGGGCAGCAGGAGGAGACCCCGGCCGACAACCGCACCGCACTCGCCGACTCGGCCTACGCGCGGGCCTACGAAAAGTGGCAACGCGGCGAACCGGGCACGGCGTTTCCCGAGCTTCTGGACGTTGCGTCCCAGTACCCGGACACGGAAGCAGCCCCTCGTGCCCTGCTGGCAGCCAGCATCGTCTATTGGAAGCAGCTGCAACAAGATTCAACCTCAACCTCCCGGCGCGTGCTCGAACGACATCTCCGAGAGCTTCAGTCCTCGGACTCGACCACCTCTGCGAAATCAGATTCGACGCTCTCTCCGCGAAGCCGGGCCGCTCCGAACCGCGCAGCGGTCTCCGACTCGGTCGGAGCGGACTCTGCCGAGGTGGACAAGGGGCCGCGGTCCAGGAGGGCCGGTGCAGACTCGACGCTGTCTCCGACGCAAGAGCGGGCTACTACCCGAACGTCGCAGCCCGGGGGCGGGCAGGATACGCTCCGGACGGCGCGCGCCGACAGCACAGTGAAGCTTGATCGGGAAGGAGCGCCGGACAGCACCCGTGTGCCGTCTGACACTGCTGCCTCGGCCGGCACGCCGGCGCGTGCAGACTCGACGCAGGGAGACGTCCAAACGAGGACGGAACCGGACAAGTATACGCCTCTCGAGTCGTTGCTTAATCACCTGAAGGAGCAGTATCCGCAGGCTCCTCAGGTGAAGCGGGCGCGTGTAATGTTGGACTTGATCAAGCAACAGAAAGCCGGCTCCGACTCGGCAAGGGCCGACACGTCCGCACGAGACCTCGCGGCTGCTGACACGTCGGCCACTGTTTCCGGGCAGGGGACGGGGGAACAGGACGACGAGCCGCCGGTGCGGCGGGACAGTCTCACGGCGGCGCAGCACTCGTCGGCGTCCGACTCGGGACGTTCCCGGTCGAGGGAGCAGGCAGCCGAACAAATGGACGACGCCGACACGGATGAGCAGGCGCTACCCGCTCCCTCCACGGTCGAGCAAGACCCGGCCGAGACCGAGAACGGATCCGTTGATCGGTCCCGCGGCGGGTGGACGTTGCTGGTCCAGACCTTTGCGAGTTCCCAGGAGGCCTCCACCCGCGTCGCCGAGGTAGAACGGGAGCTGGGAGACAAGTGGCCGGTGGACATGTTAGAGGAGACGACGGACGACACCACGAAATATCGTCTCGTCGTGGGGCAGTTTCAGTCCGAGCAGGCGGCGACGCAGGCTCAGGGGCGCGTCGCGGAGCAGCTTTCGAGCCGTCCGAAAATTTGGTCGATCCCCAACCCCTCGGCCCGCCCGTAGCACTCGTTGGCTCGGTCCTTCTATGGGGCGACGAAGGTCAGAACGGGCCCCGGATGACCCGACGGTAAGGAACCCACGCTCTATCGCGTGGTTCGCTTCCGGTTGACGGTGGGATGTCGGCGATTGCACATCCACGCAGCGCGTCTCGTCATTCTATCTCGTTCAGCCGGGCCCCATGGCACAGCACGAGTCCCCCCCTCCAGAATCGGATCCGCCATCGTCCTCCGAGGAGGACGGGGACCCAGGCATCGGGTCGATGTTTCGCTCCCGATTTGCCCTCTGGATCTACCTGGCCATTTTCCTTGCGCTGATTACGCACCTGTTCCTCAACTGGGATGGAAAAGAGTCCCGACAGATTGAGTACAGCACCTTTCTGGAGTATGTAGAGGCCGGGTACGTGGAACGGGTCGAGATCGTGAACGACACGAAGATCGAGGGAACGTACACAAAGACGGCCGTTCAGGGCGGGCACGTACAGGTACCTCGCGATCAAGAGGACTTGCTCGGCTCTCTCACCGCCTCGAAGCGCCGCGCGTTTACGACGACAAAGCCCTCCGACCACGAGCTTACCGATCTGCTCCGCGACCGCAACGCCGCGGCGGAGGAGACGGGTGGAACGACGGTGCACTTCACCGCCCGGACCGAAGAGGAGTGGCTGGGGACCCTCCTCCTGTGGCTGGTGCCGCTGGGACTTTTGGCGGTCGTGTGGATCTTCTTCCTGCGCCGGATGAATCCAGGCTCACAGATGCTCAACATCGGCGAAAACACCGCCACACTGTTCGAGGACTCCGATCAGAGAGAGGTGACCTTCGATGATGTGGCGGGGCTGGAGGAGGCGAAGGAGGAGGTTGTGGAGGTCGTCGAGTTTCTGAAGAACCCCGAGAAGTTTACACGGCTCGGCGGCCAGTTGCCGAAGGGCGTACTACTGGTGGGGCCGCCCGGGACTGGGAAGACGCTCATGGCGAAGGCCGTGGCGGGCGAGGCCGGCGTGCCCTTCTTCTCGATTTCCGGTTCCGACTTCGTGGAGATGTTTGTGGGCGTTGGGGCCAGTCGCGTGCGCGACCTCTTCGAAAGTGCCAAGGAGAAGGCCCCCTGCATCATCTTCATCGACGAGATGGA
Source organism: uncultured Salinivenus sp. (assembly GCA_964612165.1). Classification (GTDB taxonomy): domain Bacteria; phylum Bacteroidota; class Rhodothermia; order Rhodothermales; family Salinibacteraceae; genus Salinibacter. The sequence continues at coordinate 5,276 of CAZTDC010000019.1, read as the reverse complement.
TGCCATTGGGCGATCGCGTGGCCGGAACAACATGGTGGGGGGCAACGACGAGCGGGAAAACACGCTCAATCAGCTGCTCGCCGAAATGGACGGCTTCGACGCGAACGAGGGCGTTATTATTATGGCGGCCACCAACCGGCCCGACGTGCTCGACTCTGCATTGCTTCGGCCCGGCCGCTTCGACCGACAAATCCTCATCGATAAGCCCGACCGGAATGCGCGGGAAAAGATCTTCCGCGTCCACGTGCGGAATCTGCTGCTGGGGGACAACGTGGAGCTCGAAATCCTGGCGGGGCAGACCCCGGGCTTTGCCGGGGCCGAGATTGCGAACGTGTGCAACGAGGCAGCTCTGCTCGCCGCCCGCAAGGACAAGGACGTGATTGAGATGGAAGACTTCGAGCAGGCCATCGATCGCGTCATTGCGGGACTTGAGAAGAAGAACAAGATTATTTCGCCGGAGGAACGGAAGGTCATTGCGTACCACGAGTCGGGCCACGCCATCGTGGGGTGGTTCCTGGAGCACACCGACCCAGTCGTTAAGGTGTCCATCGTGCCCCGCGGCATGTCGGCCCTTGGGCATGCGCAGTACCTTCCGGAGGAACGCTACCTCTATTCGACCGACGCGCTGGTGGACCGGATGACGATGGCCCTGGGCGGACGGGTGGCCGAGCAACTCGTCTTTGATGAAGTGACGACCGGCGCGCAGAACGACCTCGAACGGATCACGAAGATGGCCTACGCGATGGTCACTGATTACGGCATGAGTGACCGCATCGGGAACGTCAGCTTCAACTTGTCGGACCGCGACGAGGATGCGCCCCTGTTCGAGAAGCCGTACTCCGACGCGACCGCGCAGGCCATTGACGAGGAGGTCAAAACGATTGTCGAAAAGGCACGACAGCGGGCGCTTTCCCTCCTTCGTGAAAAGCGGGAGCAGTTGGATGAGATGGCTGAGGCCCTCTTAGAAAAAGAGGTACTGGGGCCGGATGAACTGCTTCGGATCCTTGGAGAGCGTCCACACGGGGAGTACGTGACCACGAACGGACGGGGCACTGGGAAGCGGCTCGAAAGCGGAAGTGAGGAGGGCACCCGCTCTGAGGACCCGACGGCGTCACGGGGTGGGGATGGAGCGGTAGACCCGCCGGCCTCGTCTGCAGAGAACGAGGGGGAGGCCACCGATTCCGCTTCATCGGAGCAGTAGATGCCAGCACACCTGTTTGGACACCTTCGTTGATTGCTTGACGAGGTCGCCTTCAGTCCGTCCGGGGCGCCGTGATCGGGGCGCGGCCCCGGTATTGATGAAACTCGTGCGGTCGAAAGTGGAAGTTCGTCTGAATCTGGATCGGGGTCTTGTTCTACTGAAACCCACTTGCGTACCCCGTCGTAGATCCTCTCTGCAAAGATGAGAACCCGCTTGGCGAGCCCCGCTCGCCTTTTTCTTTGCCGAAGAGGGAGTCTTTTGATTGGTTGGTCGATATAGACTGAAATATCGTTATTTGCGGGGGTCTGAGCGTTGATGTCGGCGATATGAGGAAGAAAACCTCTTTTCATTTCTTCTTCGCCGGGGAGATTGGACCCTTGCTCAGAAGTTTCTCTACAAGTAGAGGCTGTACGCACGATGGACGTGGTCGTGCAACACAGCGGAGTCCATTGACGCTTGATCGAAAATAGGAGCGAAACCTGACGTGCCGACGATCCAGCAACTTATTCGGAAAGGGCGCGAAAGCGAAGAAAAGAAGAGCGACGCGCCCGCCCTTGAGGGCAGTCCGCAGCGCCGAGGCGTGTGCACTCGCGTGTATACCACGACGCCGAAAAAGCCGAACTCGGCGCTTCGGAAAGTGGCGCGTGTGCGCCTCACCAACGGCAACGAAGTGACGGCTTACATTCCCGGTGAGGGACACAACCTTCAGGAGCACTCCATTGTGCTCGTGCGAGGAGGACGAGTGAAGGACCTGCCGGGTGTGAAGTACCATATCGTCCGCGGGGCCCTGGATACGGCCGGCGTCGAGGATCGTCGTCAGGGCCGCTCCAAGTACGGCACCAAGAAGCCCACTGACTGACGCTTTGCCTGGATCCTGAGAGAGCGGGGAGGAGACAGGCGGACACGCGCTGTGTTTTTCTCCGGGCCGAACGCTTTCGGTCTGCAGATCAACGCAGCGCCTTTCTTGTCCAGCAGCGCCTTGCTCTGCCTCGCTTTTCTGGTTTTCTGTTGCCCATTCGAGTTACCGACGACACCTGACATCCATTATGGCACGAGATAAGGCAGCCAAGAAACGTACGACGCAGCCGGACCCGATGTATCGGGACGACCTCGTCTCCCGATTTGTGAATGCCGTGATGCGGGACGGGAAGAAGAGCCTCGCCCAGCGCATCGTGTACGATTCCTTTGACGTTATTGAGGAGCGTACAGGTGAGCAGGGGCTTGAGGTGTTTAAGAAGGCGGTCAACAACGCCGCCCCTCTCGTCGAGGTGCGGAGTCGGCGCGTGGGTGGGGCGACCTATCAGGTTCCCATCGAGGTGCGGCCGGAGCGTCGCGTGACCCTCGCGTTCCGGTGGATCATTCAGTACGCCCGTGCCCGGAAAGAAAAAAGCATGGCCAATCGGCTGGCGAGTGAACTGATCAACGCGGCCCGAGGAGAGGGTGGGGCTGTGAAGAAGAAAGACGACACACACCGCATGGCCGAGTCGAACAAGGCCTTTGCCCACTTTAGCTTCTAACCGACTCTTGACGTGCCGAGCGAAGTCGGCATTCCTGGAAGTGCATGGGCGTCCTTGAGTACGCAATCAACCTACTACTATGGCTAAGCAGAGCAACAACAACGAAGCTTTTCCGCTTGAGCGGACCCGTAACATCGGCATCATGGCCCACATTGATGCCGGGAAGACCACCGCGACCGAGCGCATCCTCTTTTACACCGGGCGTCTGCACCGCATGGGGGAGGTTCACGAAGGGGCTGCGACCATGGACTTTATGGAGCAGGAGAAGGAGCGCGGCATTACGATTAGCTCCGCCGCCACGACCTGCTATTGGGACGATCACCGGATTAACATTATTGATACGCCCGGCCACGTCGACTTTACCGTCGAGGTCGAGCGATCCCTCCGCGTGCTCGATGGATCGATCGCGCTCTTCTGCGCGGTTGGTGGCGTGGAGCCGCAGTCGGAAACCGTCTGGCGCCAGGCCGACAAGTACGACGTACCCCGAATCGGGTTCGTCAACAAAATGGACCGGACGGGGGCCGACTTCGAGAATGTGCTCGAAATGATGGAGGACCGGCTCAACGCCAATCCGATTCCCCTGCAGTATCCCATTGGGGAAGGGGACATGTTCCGTGGGGTCATCGACCTCATTCAGAACAAAGCCATCGTCTGGGACGATGAGTCGCAGGGCATGAAGTGGGACGTGCTCGAGATCCCCGATGACCTGAAGCCGACAGCCAAGCAGTGGCGCATCAAGTTGCTTGAGAGCGTCGCCGAGTACGACGACGAGCTCCTCATGAAGTACCTTGAGGAGGAGGAGATCGAGTCGGAAGAGCTGGAGAAGGTGATCCGGAAAGCCACGCTCAATCGTGACATCACGCCGATGTTCTTGGGATCGGCCCTGAAGAACAAGGGCGTTCAGCGCCTCCTCGACGGCGTCGTGAAGTTTCTCCCGAGCCCGAACGACGTGCCGCCGGTGACGGGCCACGATCCTGAACAGAAGCGAAAGGCCGAGGACGCCGCAAAGCAGGCGACCAAGGAGGCCAAGAAAGGGGCGGATGACGACGAAGAGGTTGAGGTGATTGAGGCCGACGAAGATGAGTACGAGGTCGTCCGGCGCCCGGAGGAGGACGACCCCTTCAGCGCGGTCGCGTTCAAGATTACGACCGATCCGTACGTAGGAAAACTCACCTTTATTCGCGTTTACAGCGGCACGCTGGAGTCTGGCGAAAAGGTGTACAACCCGGCACGCGACGAGGAGGAGCGCGTGGGACGCCTCATGTTTATGCACGCGAACAGTCGGGAGGACGTCGACATCATCCGCGCCGGTGACATCGCGGCGGTTGTGGGGCCGAAGAACCTCAAGACCGGCGACACGATCTGCGATCCGGAGCATCCGGTGGTTCTCGAATCAATGGAGTTCCCGGAGCCGGTTATTCGGATTGCCGTAGAGCCCAAGTCGAAGGCCGACCGCGACAAGCTGATGAACGGGCTCGTAAAGCTGGCCGAGGAGGACCCCACGTTCAACGTCTCCACGGATGAGGAGACCGGTCAGACCATCATTGCCGGGATGGGCGAGCTCCACCTGGAAATCATCGTCGACCGGCTCAAGCGAGAGTTCAAAGTGGAGGCCAACGTGGGCAAGCCGCAGGTGGCCTACAGAGAGGCCATCACGACGATGGTCGACGAGCACTACGTCCTCAAGAAGCAAACTGGTGGGCGTGGCCAGTTCGCCGAGGTGTACATGGAGGTAGAGCCCAGCGAAGAGGGCAAAGGCCTCGAATTTGAGAACGACATTAAGGGCGGAGTCATTCCGAAAGAGTTTATTCCCTCCGTTCAGCGCGGCATCGAGAGCGCGATGGAGGATGGCCCCATCGCCGGGTATCCCATGGAGGGCGTCAAGATTCGCCTGTACGACGGCGATCACCACGAGGTCGACTCCGACCAGAATGCCTTTGAGATTGCGGGCCGACTCGGCTTCCGTGAAGCAGCACGCCGGGCCGATCCGGTTTTGATGGAGCCGATCATGGACGTCGAAGTGGTGACCCCTGAGGAGTACATGGGCGACATCATCGGCGACCTCAACAGCCGGCGGGGCCAGATCGGCAAGATGGGACAGCGCAATGACGCGCAGGTTATTAACGCCGAGGTGCCACTGTCCGAAATGTTTGGGTATTCCACGGATCTCCGCTCGATTTCGCAGGGACGGGCCATCTACACGATGCAGTTTGAGAAGTACGACCCGGTGCCCGACGACATCGCGGAGGAGATTCTCGACGAAGGGACCGTCGAGGCGGCCGCGTAGTCCGGCATTCCGGGCACCGCCGCCATTGGGAACGGGGAGGCCTTCAATCTGATTTTCTGACCTTCGAACCACAGCCACTTACCAACTCCACACACCATGGCCAAGGAAGAATTTGATCGAGCGAAGCCGCACGTAAACGTAGGAACGATCGGGCACGTTGACCACGGGAAAACGACCTTGACGGCCGCGATTACGAAGGTATTGGCCGAGCAGGTGGGGGGAGCGGCGGCCAAGACGTTCGATTCGATCGACAACGCGCCGGAGGAGCGGG
>CAZTDC010000018.1:0-20827 GCA_964612165.1 uncultured Salinivenus sp. | reverse complement strand
TGAGATGGTAGCGGGGGAAGAGATCTTCTCCGTCTACCACGCCCCTGCAATGAGAATCTAACGATTGCCGGACGAAGAGACGACCTGCGTATCTACGTATAAAGGAACGGCTACGCTCAATTTTTAACCTACGCACCAGGAGTTCCGCTGTCCACCGAAGCGAGGTAATACTTGTGATATCCTGTGTACGATGTCATCAGGAGGAAGAACGCGACCAGGGGCATGATGGTCATCGAAACCGGATCTCCCACTACGAGGTGCGAGATGAAGGCCGAAATAAAGTCGATCGTGAAGGCAGCGTACGCCCACTCCTTGAGCGACCGGGGGAGCGGGAGGAGGAGGGCGGCTGCCCCCATCAGTTTGCCGACGCCAAGCAGGACGCGGAAGTAATCGGGGTAGCCGAGCCGTTCGAAGGTCTCGGCGGGCATCTGCGCGACGAAGTACATGGCGCCCGAGGCCGCTGCGAAGAGGGCGATCAGAATCGTCGATCCCCAGTAGAAGTATTTCGAGTCCATAGAGGGTATGGAGGCTGATTCGTGAAAATCACGAGCGAGAAAAGGCACGCCTCGCCTCTTCCATACCCTCCGTTCTGGACCCGCTCAGTTTCGTTACATCTCCTCCGTATCTCCGTCCACGAGCCTCGACGGCACCTCCCAGTTGTCACCGAACACAAACGCGTCGAGGGGCTTGCGCGAGCGCTCGGCCCGCTCGGACTTCTGCTGGCTCTCGTCCAGCATCTCGGGATCGCCGAGGTAGCCCACCGCCAGGCCCGCCATCGGTTCAAACTCGTCCGGCACGCCGTAGGTCTCACGCGCCACGTCTTTCTTGATGCCGGCCATCTGATGGACGTAGAGATCCATCGCCGTGGCCTGAAAGGTGAGGGCGGCGGAAGCGGCACCGGTGTCGTGCGGGGCGCATCGGTTCTCGCTCTCGTTCTGTGAGAAGGTCGTTTTGTAGAACGACATCATGAGCACCGGTGCGTTCTGGGCCCACTCCTGGTTGCCCTCGGCCAAGCACCCGAGCAGTCGATCGTATGCCTCCGGATCCTCGTGCCGTGAGGCCACGACGTAGCGCCAGGGCTGTTCGTTGTAGGAGGACATCGTCCACCGTGCCGCCTCCAACATGCGCCGGATCTTTTCCGGCTCTACCGGCCGGTCGGCGAAGGCACGGGGGCTCCACCGCTCGGCGAAGAGGTCGAGGATGTCGTGGTTGGGGGTGGCCGTCTTTCGGTCTCGAACGACCGAGTTGTTCTCGACAACCGTGTTATCGTGAGTGGGAGAAGAGGTCTCCATAGATGCGGAAAGGGGAACTGGTGAATGGTATCGGTGAAGAAAGCAACTACTTGATCAGTGTAGCACCATGACAATCTCTTTTTGGAACGTTTGTTTCATATCTAGTGTCGGAATTCTGTGACGGAGTCGGCAAATCCCCCAACGCCCGTCCGTATCCATGTCTCTTTCCCGTTGAAAAGCTGTATTCCTCAGCGCGTATTGGAACGGACGTTTCGTTACCGCTTTCATGACGAGCAGCGTCGCGTCCTCTTATTTGGTGTTCAATCCGCTATGCCCCGCACGAAAGAATTCGATCCCGAGGAGGTCCTGGAAGCAGCGATGGAGCTGTTCTGGGAGAACGGCTTCGAGGCCACCAGCGCCCAGGACTTAGTGGACCGCACGGGTCTGAATCGGTCCAGTCTCTACAACACGTTCGGGAGCAAGCAGGAGCTTTACCTCCGGGCGCTCGATCATTATCGGCAGCAGGACGCCGACACGTTCGACCGGCTCCTCGACCAGTTCGACTCGGCACGGGATGCCCTGCGGTCCCTTCTGGAGGACGCGATGCCAACCACCGAAGACGACACGCGCGGGTGCTTCTTGGCCAGCGCCACCGTCGAGCGGGCACACTGCGACGATCAGACGCGCGAGCGAATCCGCGAGAGCTTCGGCCAGATGCGGGACGGCTTCGAGGCGGTCATTGAGCACGGGCAGGCACAGGGCGAATTACCCACAGACCGGGATTCGGAGGCGATGGCGCATTCACTAGCCGCCACGTACTTTGGCATGCAAACGCTGGCCAAACTCGGGTTGCCGACAGCCGTGTTCGAGGACGTGGTGGAAGAGACCCTGCAGGGTTTGGAATAGCAGCGTCGAGCGGCTCCGTTTTCTAAGACTCCGTGTCGATGAGGGAGGTCTGTGCCGGTCTGTACCAGATTGCCCTCGGCGTCTCCAATATGTCTCTCCTGGGCGAAGATGCCGCGCTCATTCTCATCGATACCAGTCCGGAGGACGGGTCGGACGCGCCGCTTGCGACGCTTCGAGAAGAGGGCGTTCCGCCGTCTGAGATCAACCACGCCCTGGTGGCACACGCCCACCAGGATCACGCGGGTGGCCTGCGGGCGGTGATGAAGGCCACGGGTGCTTCCGTCTGGATGCATCCGCGCGATGGGGAGGAGCATGGGGCGTGCTCATCGCCGCCGATGTGGCACTGCACCTCTGCGCCTGCGCCTCGGCGAAGTCTGCGAAGACCTGGTGCAGGGCCGTAAAGATCTCCGCCGTCTGGGTGCGATGAACTTTGAGGGCGTGGTATTCGCGCACGGCAATCCGATCACAGAGAACGCCGTCACCCAGTTCCAGACGCAGTTGCCTAATCGTTATGCGAGCTCATTATGAATGAACGAGATCCTTCCCCGATGACAGCTGATTCTCCTGAGTCTATGCCCCACGCCGAAGTGGGGGATGCGCGCATTCCGGCCCTTGGACTCGGCACCTGGCAAAACACCGGGCCGCAGTGCACGGAGACCGTACAGAATGCCCTGGACATGGGCTACCGGCACATCGACACCGCGCAGGTTTACGGGAATGAGGCGGAGGTGGGCCGGGGACTGGCCGCCGCCGACGTGGACCGCGAGGACGTTTTTCTAACCACCAAGGTGTGGCGATCGAACCTTCAGGCCGACGACGTGCACACGTCCGTTCGGATGAGTCTCTCCCGGCTCGGAGTTGACGCCGTCGACCTCCTGCTGGTCCACTGGCCCCATCCGCTCGTGCCCGTCGAGGAGACGCTGGGAGCGATGGCGGAGTTGCAGGAGGAGGGACTGGTTCGGCACCTCGGCGTGAGCAACTTCACGGCGCCCCAACTCCGGGAGGCACTCCGCGTGACCGACACGCCTCTGGTCACCGATCAGGTGCTCTACCATCCCTACAAGGACCAGTCTGCCACCCAGTCGGTCTGTGCCGAGCACGACGTGGCCCTCACGGCCTACAGTCCGCTGGGGCGCGGCGCCGTGCTTGAAGACGAGACGCTCGCCGACATTGGGGCGCGTCATGACAAGTCCGCCGCGCAGGTGGCCCTCCGGTGGCTTGTGCAGCAGGACGATGTCGTTGCCATTCCGAAGGCCACCGGGCGCGATCACCTGGCGGCCAACCTGGACATCTTCGACTTCTCCCTGTCGGAGGGGGAGAGGCAGCAGATTCACGATCTGCGCCCGAGCCTCGGGATGCGCGTGAAGAATGCCCTGCCCTCCGTGATGCGCAATCTCCCCTTCACCCCACCCGCATGAGGCGAGTTCGGGGCCCATCGAAGGGATTGGTTCCGACCTCGTTACCAACCCGCCGTTTCGGCTGTACGTTTGCGAAAGTACCCCTTTACCTTCCCACTCTCTCTCCGAACTGCTATGACAGACGCCTTCCGAACCGTCTCCCGTTTCGTCACAGGGAGTACGCTGCTCCTTGCCACGATCCTCCTCGCCGCTCCCACCGCCGGCTGCCAGACGCCGGCGGATGATTCGTCGGCCCGCACCGACGCGAGCAACGTCTACTCCCAAACGGAGCCGAGCCGCGACGGCACCGGCAAGGTGTACATGGGGCGGGAGATCTCGCAGGTGATGGGGCATCGGGGCGCCGCCTGGCTCGAGCGGCCCGAGCGCGCGAAGAAGGAGAAGCCCGAGCTTCTCGTGGACAGCATGCGCCTTGCGCCGACCGACGTGGTGGCCGACATTGGCGCCGGGACCGGCTACTTCAGCTTTCGCATCGCGCCCCGAGTGCCGGAGGGCCGCGTCTTCGCCGTCGACATTCAGCCGGAGATGCTCGACATCGTGCGGTCGAAGATGGAAGAGGAGGGAATCGATAACGTGACGCCCATCCGCGGCACCGTCACCGATCCGAACCTCCCGTCCGACTCCGTCGACGCCGCGCTCATGGTGGACGCCTACCACGAGTTCTCGCATCCCCGCGAGATGATGCTCAACCTCAAGGATGCCCTCGTGCCAGGCGGTCGCGTCTACCTCGTTGAGTACCGGAAGGAGGACCCGAGCATTCCCATTAAGCCCCTCCACAAGATGACGGAGGCGCAGGCCCGCAAGGAATTGGAAGCTGTCGGGTTCGAATGGGTGACCACGCAGGAGATGCTCCCCCGCCAGCACGTCCTGGTCTTCCGCAAGCCCACCGAGGCGTCGCAGTCGAAATAGAGGCGATCTGCTCTACAAAGTGGCCGTTCCCGTTCTCCGCTGGCACACTACGCAAACGTTCCAACGTACCAACGTTCAACCTTCCAACGCTCTACGCTGAAAGAGAGCGGATCTATGCCGGACTGACTCGTCGGTTGGCAAGGGACTATGCCGAGTCAGTCCATTCATACAGCGCCCGGTGCTTCACGGCGTCACCAAAAATACAGAGCCCCGCGTTGAAGACGGCGAGACTTACGGTGCCGAGCGCCACCCATTTCCAGGTTGAGCGATTTTTGGATTTCAAGATCGTGGACTGGCCGATAAGGCTCGCGCCAAACCCAACGGTGACGAGGCCGAGTGGGGCAAGGCGCTTCCACTTCTGATAATGCTCGGCGGCGGTTTCAGCGTCCACGTCTGCATGGGTAGAACCAACGGCCATGGAGAGGGAGAAGGTTGATGCGAGAATCACGGGTGACGAACGCAACAAGCACCAGTTATACCGAGGCCGATGGATTCGCGTTCGGCGTTCTCGCGTCCTTCGCCTGGACCGAAGGAGCCCTCGTTACTTCTTACGTCCAACCTTTCGGTTGAGGGTGTGAAGCTGTCGGCTGAGGACGTCATATCCCTTGCCGATCGAAGCCCCGACGGCTCCCTGCAGGTCGCGAAGGTGATGCCGGTACACGAACCGGGACGGCGTGGAGGAGGTGGGCTGGCTGGACGGAGTGGGGGACCGGTAGGAGGAGTTCATAAGCGGGACATCGTTTGGTCTATTGACGGATAACATCGTCTATTGCACAATTTTTAATCCACTGGGGTAAATAATGTTCCTCTCGCTGTATATACTTCACCCCATCGGATTCTTTGTTGTGCACTCGAAACAGAAGAAATTGGATTGGGTAACAAATAGCCGTTTTGAACGATTCGTCGTTCAGACCAACGAAGTCGGTTCAGTCATGACGATCAAAGAGCTCCAGACCCTCAAGCCGTACCTGAAGGTCTCGAAGGTAGCCGAGGAGATCGACGGGATCAATAAGCACACTCTTCTCTCCAAGGTGCGCCGGGGAACCGAATTGACGATTGTCGAGAGCGACCGGATCGAGGAGAAGCTCGCCGAGGTGATGACGGAGGCAGGCTTTACCCTCGCCCGATCGTGATCTCTTCCCTGGTGCAGGGGGGCTTCAGTCGCTCGCGCTCACAGTTCCTCGTCTTCGAACAGTACCGTCACGCTGGGCAGGAGATTATGCTCCTGCGCCAGGGTGAGCACCGTGTTGGCCGCTACCTCCGGAATGTCGTAGGTGCCGTACACGTCACTCCTGGTAGCGAGGGCATAGGCCACGTCCTCCTCGTCCTCCAGTTCGGGCGGGTCCTCCCAGTCTGTCGCCTCCTCGATCATGTACGTCCCGTCGTCGGGCATAAAGGACACGATGTACATTTCCCGCTCCGTCTCGGTATCGACGAGACTAACGCTGCCAATGAGCCCGTATTCCAGGTCGTAGAACAGCGATTCGGCGAGCAGGCGGTGCGTGAAGTTTTCCAGGTCGAAATCGGCCATAAGCGGCAGAAGAACGAGGGGAAGAGATGCGTCGTGTGGAGGGACGCCGGACATCTGTAGGGTATTCACCGCTCCCGAGTTTTTCAATCGCTCGTCTTCCTTTCCTACTCCTTCTTTCCATTTGGCCCGACCCACTGAGGAGACCCTGGGCCCGTAACGGAGGCGACAACCGCTTAGTGGACGGATCTAAAAATCGTCCGGAAGTGGAGCCTCCATGAACAGCGTCCGGAACGACCTCGTTAGTGACGACGTGGTTTTTCGCTCGACCTCCCCTGCTCCTCGCTTCCAACGTTTCCACTGCCCAGATGGAGATCTACTGCCCGAAGTGCGAATGGGAGCCCCCGTCCAGTGCCCAGTGGACCTGTGAGTGCGGACACTCCTGGCACACGTTCGACACGCAGGGCCAGTGTCCGGAGTGCGGAAGGGTGTGGCGCGAGACGCAGTGCCACCAGTGTCACGAGTGGTCGCCCCACCACGACTGGTACCACGACCTGCCTCCGGTGGACGTAGATGAGATCATGAAAGGAGAAGAAGCGCCCGCCGAATAACTGGGGATTGTCTCCTGGTTCGGGCTGCGCCTCCACGAGTCTGTTCGCCTCCTGCCGCTTCTGTATCCCGCTTTCGTCTCCCGCCCGATCATGGTGCACCGTCGTCTCGCACGGAGCGCGCTCCTCCTCGTCTGTCTCTTTCTGCTTGCGCTCCCAAGTCGCGCGCAGACGCCCCTCGGCGCCTACACCGGCTACGAGGTCGGGGCGTCGTCGATCACCGTGTGGGCCGACACGTCCGGCGTCCGGCTCACCTGGTATCGCAGCGACGTGGTGGAGGTGGAGCTGCTACCGAGCCGGTCCACGACGCACGACTCCTCCCGGGTCGTCATTCGAGAGCCTGAGGGCGTTGCGGTGAACGTATGGGCCACCCCCGAGGCCATTCACGCCTCGACTCGGAGCATCACGGCGCACATCCAGAAGGATCCCGTTCGGCTCCAGCTGACCGACGCGAGCGGGCAGACGTTGCTCGAAGAACCCGACGCGGCGGGCTTCGTCGCCGGAAGCGCGTTTCGGGAGGCGCGGTTCCAGTTGCCGGCACAAACCCACTTCTACGGCACCGGCGAGCGGGGCATCGGCATCGACCTGCGCGGCGAGCGCTTCCACAGCTACAACGAGCAGGACTTCGGCTACAACGGGGCGCTGTCCACGATGAACATCAACGTGCCCCTCCTGCTCACCTCCCGCGGCTACGCGCTCCTCTTCGACAATCCGCATCCCGGGACGTTTGACCTCGGTGCCCGGAATCCATCGACCTTCTCATACGAGGCCGAGGGGGGCGAGCTCTCGTACTTCGTGCTGGCCGGCGAGTCGATGGCCGAGCAGCTGGCCGACTACACCTGGCTTACGGGTCGCCCGCCGATGCCGCCCAAGTGGGCGCTGGGCTACCTGCAATCGAAGTACGGCTACCGCTCGGCCGACGCGGCGCGCGAGACCGTCGATCGCCTCCGGAGCGAGGACATTCCGGCCGACGGCCTCATCCTCGACCTGTACTGGTTCGAGAACATGGGCGATTTGGCTTGGAACCGGGCCGACTTTCCCGATCCGTCGAGCATGATCGACGACTTCGAGGCGAAGGGCGTGAAGACGATCCTCATCAGCGAGCCCTACTTTGCGGAACCCTCGGACTGGTTCTCGGAGATGATCGCCGACGGGGCGCCCCGTCCCGCCCAAACTGACGGGGGAGAGCCCTATCGCCTGCAGGGGTGGTGGTCGTGCAACTGTGAGGCGGTGCTGGCGGACATGACCCACGGCCCGACACAGGACTGGTGGACGGAACGGTATGCGGACATTTTAGACTCGGGTGTGCACGGGCTGTGGACGGACCTGGGCGAGCCGGAGGCCCATCCGCCCGACATGCAGCACGCGGACGGGCCCGCCGAGGCCGTGCACAACATCTACAACCTGCTGTGGGCCCGCACGGTGTACGAGACGTTTGCCGAGCAGCGGCCCAACCGGCGGGTCGTCAACCTCACCCGGTCCGGCTACGCGGGCATCCAGCGCTACGGGGTGTTTACGTGGTCGGGGGACGTGAACCGCACGTTCACGGGCCTGTCGGTCCAACCCACAATTATGCTCAACAGTGCCCTCTCGGGGCTCTACTACCACAGTTCCGACATCGGCGGGTTCGTGGGGCAGGCCTCGCCGGAGCTCTACGCCCGATGGATGCAGATGGGCGTGTTCACGCCGGTGGCTCGCCCACACGGGGTCGACGACCAGCCCACCGAGCCGTGGGGCTTTGGTTCTAAGACGCTCTCGATCAGCCGCACGTACGTCAAGCTGCGCTATCGGCTTCTGCCCTACCTCTACACGATGGCGTACCGGGCCTACGATCGGGGCATGCCCATCGTCCGGCCGCTGTTCTTCGCCAATCCCGACGCCGACCGGCTGGCCGACGTGGACGACGCGTACCTCTTCGGAGACTCGTTCCTCGTGGCGCCGGTGGTCGAAGAGGGCAAGCGGAGCAAACAGGTGCCCCTTCCGTCCGGCTCCTGGGTCAACTACTGGACCGACGAGGTCGTGCAGGGCGGCCAAACGGTGACCGTTGAGGCGCCGCTCGACCGCCTGCCCCTGTTCGTGAAGAAGGGAGCGATCATCCCCATGCGCCCCACCGCCCCCGATTACGTGGGCCATTCCGTGGTCGACACCCTGGAACTGGCCGTCTACCCCAGCGAGGACGGCGGGCAATTCACCCTCTACGAGGACGACGGCCACACGCAAGCCTACGAGCAAGGTGCTTCCGCCACGACGACCGTCGCTCAGCAGCGCACCCGAACGGACTCCACCACCACGCTCGATGTGACCCTCGGCGCCGCCCGGGGCCGGTTCAGCGGGCAGCCCGACCGGCGGACCTACCACGTCGTCGCCCACCAGATGAAGCGACCCGTACGGACGGTGACGCTGGATAGGCGGGCGCTTCCGGAGCGGCGCAGCCCCTCGGCCCTTCGCGCCGCCGACGAAGGATATGCGCACGACCAGGCGGCGAATCGGCTCCACATCCAGGTGACGACCGACGTGAGGTCGAGGCATGAGCTTCAGGCCCGTGCGAAAATCGGGCCGGTCCCCATCGAGCTTGCGACCTTTGAGGGGAAGGTCAAGGACGAAGAGATTCACCTCAGGTGGGAGCCCGAAGGCGCGCCCCCCGACACGGACGTGCTGGTTCAGCGATGGATCAACCCGCCGCCCGCCCGTTCCACGAAAGCCGCCTCGGTCTCGGCCAATGAAAAGTGGAATTCGATCGGACGGGTGGAGGCGGAGGACGGCCCCCCGTATCGGTTTACGGACAAAGACCTTCCGTTCGCGGCCGACTCCGTGGCGTACCGGCTCAAGAAGGAGAATGCGACCGGGTCGGCGGTGCGCTCCGATGCCATCACGGTCCGGCGCACCGTCGAGTCCGTGCAGCTGCAGCCGCCCGCGCCCAACCCGGTGCGTCGCCGGGCCACCGTGCGTGTGACGGTTCCCATTGGACAAGAGGCAACGCTCCGGCTCTACGACGTGCTCGGGCGGGAGGTCAAGACGCGAGAGCTCGACGAGAACACGGGCCGGCAGCAGGTCCGGTTCGACGTGTCGGGCCTGTCGAGCGGGGTGTACTTCCTGCGCCTCCGCACCGATGGGGCCGTGAAGACCCAACGGCTGACCGTCGTTCGGTAGGGCGCTCGACCTCGCTTTACGCCAGGACGCCGTCGTCGTGGACGTACTCACGCAGGAAGGACCGGGCGTCGTCGTCCCAGTGCTCCGTCACGTCGGCGTCGAACAGGTCCGCAAAATGGCGGACGACCGGCTCGCGAACCGCGTCCACGTCGATCGGATCGACGCCCTCGGCCGCCAGCGACGTGACGTCCCGGTCATCGATGCCGCAGGGGACGATGTGATCGAAGTGGTCGAGGTTGGTGGTCACGTTGAATGCGAAGCCGTGCATCGTCACCCAGCGGCTGCAGCGCACGCCCATCGCACAGATCTTGCGCTCCAGCCCCCGCTCGTCCGGCCCGATCCACACGCCGGTGCGGCCGTCCACCCGGGTGCCCGTCACGCCGTAGCCGGCGCAGGTGCGAATGATGATTTCCTCCAGGGTGCGCAGGTAGCGGCCCAGGTCGGTGAAGAAGCGGTCGAGGTCGAAGAGGGGGTAGCCCACCAGCTGGCCGGGACCGTGGTACGTCACGTCGCCCCCGCGCCCGATGCGATGGAACGTCGCCCCGATCGCGTCAAGGGTCTCGTCCGACACCAACACATTGTCGAGGTCGCCGCTCTTGCCCAGCGTGTAGACGGGTGGATGCTCCAGCAACAGCAACACGTGCGGCAGCACCGTGGGCGGCTCGGTGCGCTTGGCGGCAACGAGGCGCTCCTGCACCTGCTCCTGCAGGGCCCAGACCGACTCGTAGTCGACGCGACCGAGATGGCAAACGACAATCTCCTCTTTCGACGGCATGCGTTGAAGAGAGCAGGGAAGGTGTTTTAAGTCCGGGACGTCTGGAAAAAGACGTATACGTATCCGATCATGAACACTTACTTTCCACTCCTCCCAGACTTAAGGTACTTTCGCAGGCGCCCTTAGTTTTCGGAAATGCTCACGCTGAGGTTGAAAGTCCCGTCCAGGTTCGTATAGGACGACTGTCCCGTGTTGCGGCCACTGAACCGCTCGTAGTTGAGACGGAAGTCCGCCGTGACTCGATCGCTGACGGAGTACGAAATTTCGGGAGACACGGTGATCCGTGCGGTCTTCTTAATGTTCACGTTGTCCCCCTGCAGGGCCTCGTTGGGGTCGTAGTCGAAGTTCGCGCTTTGGGCCTGTTCGAGGGCGGGCGTCAGGTTATACGTTCGCTCGTTGCTGACCGAGCGGGAGAAATTGATCTTGAATCGAACGCGGTTCTCGATTCGGGACAGGAGGGGGAGGGTCAGCCCGCGTTTGCTGAACGACACGCTGCCAGAAAGCTCTTCCGTTTTCTTCTCCCGAATCGCGTCCACGCCCCGCAGGGCCGTCGTGGTGGTGCGGTTCCACTGGAAACTCGTCTGCAGGTCCCAGGGCCAGGTAATGTCTACCCCGATTAGGGGCTGAAACTGCTCCTGGATGTTTGGAGACTCGGGCTGGAAATCGGAGTCTATATACTGGAACTGCTGGTTCGTCACCGTCACGCTGCTTGTGTCTCCGGCGGTCGAGCTGGAACTGAAGCCAATCTCGTAGGAGGCATTGTATCCGTGGTTGAGAGACACGCTTTCCGTGACGCGCTTGATGAGGGGCCAGTCCGAGAGCCCCGAGTAGCGCACGGTCCAGCCGGGAAGGGGGAGCGGCACGAAGCCATTCGCGGCGATGCTTGTCCCTCCGGTCAAGTAGGTATTGCGGAAGGTCTCGACTACAGACGGTTCGGTGAGGGCCACCTCCTGCTCGGCCCAGATTCGATCGGGCGATTCGACGTTGCGCTGGAGTCGGTCGAGCTGAGCTTTGAAGAAGGACTCGTAGGAGCCGAATGCCCAGACCGACGCGCTGGCGCTTCCGGACTCCCGCTCGATGCGCTGGATCGAGGACGTGGTGTCTCCCTGCGTGGGCCCCTGTGTCGGGGGACCCTGAGAGAACGGCCGCTGGAACTCGATCTCCGGCTGGGTGCTCCAGGACACGTTCCAATTTAGGTCAATGTTAAACGAGGAACTCGGAGTCAGGGCGGTTCGCGCCTCGAACCGGTGCTTGTTGGTGAGATTGTCCCGTACATTCTGTCCCTGCGGGAAGACGCGCTCCGTCTCCGGGTTGATCGACCGTCTGAGCCCAAGCCGGTACCCGACGGACGGTCCCTCGCCCTGTACGGCGTCGATCAAGCTGTAGGACGTATTCACCCCGACGAGGCCACCGGTCGAGTCGCGCACTGGGGCTCCCACGTTGGTGGACTGGGAGGCGCGTTCGCCATTGTAGTTAATCGTAAAGTCTCGTATGTCCATGAACGTCAGGGCCAGGCCGCGAAGGAGGTCAACCGGGTCGGGTAGGGGCACGTCTTCCCAGCCCACACCGCCCTCGGCCTCATCCTGCGGCTCCGAGTCTCCGTCCTCCCCCGACGGGTCCGCGTCTCCTTCCTCGCCCTGTTTGTCACCCGCCTGTTCGTTGCCGGAGGGACGGTTCCCGCGAGACGCGTCGCCGCTTTCCTGGTCGTCCGATCGCTGGGCCTCCTTCATGTTCTCGAAGAACGCGAACCGCTCCCATACCTTGTTGGGCTTCAGGGTCACGCCCGTTCGCAGCGTGACGGAGTTCTGCACGCTGGCTCCCTGGCGACTGCCCTTCGCCCCATTTTTCCAGTTGAAGCCGGCCTGATACGAGATGTCCTGCAGGTCAATCCAGTCGAGGGCGTTTCGGTCGGTGACGCCCAGGCTCAGCGTAGAGGAGAAGCGCTGCTGATAGGTGTTGGTGCGCGGGCTGGCATCGCCGAAGAAGAGGTCGCGAAACACCTCCCCCTCCGGCTTCGCCCGCAGCCGATCTTCGACGAAAAGACTGCTGCCCAAAAGATCGCGGAGGGTGGTGTCGGCCGGCAGGCGGTCCCGCACGTTCTGGGGCGGGTTGTCGAGGAAAGAACTCGTGTCCACGTCCGTGATCGTCCGGCTTCCCAGCGGCGACGTATCCGTAAAGAACAGATTCTGCTGCGTTCGGCTTGCCACGTCGTTGAGGGTTTGTTTGACGTTGGTGTCGAAGCCGAGACTGAGGAAACTGAAGGGTTCGTATTGGAGGCTAAAGGTGCGGTTGTGCGTGAAGTTCTGGTTCTCACGAAACGGCTTGGCGATGCGGAGGGGGCGGTCATCGCCCCCCGAGCCCGTGGACTGGAGCGGCGACGGCCGGTCGCGCTTGGTCGAAACGCCGCGGTCAGCGCTGCCGGAAAGGGAGAGCGACGTTGGAACGTAGTTGAACTGAATCCCGCTCAGGGCCCCGAGCACCGGCGCGTCGGGCAAAAAGCCGAGCGGGCGCACCGTGCGGGCCTGGCCGAAGTCAAGTTGATAATCGAACGATCCAGACCAGCTCCACTTCTCGTCGACCACGAGCTGGGGGCTTTGGGCCGTCCGGTTGAGGTAGGAAAAGTTTAGCGATGTCGCGTCGATGGTGTTTTCCATCCACCAGGAATCCGATCCGCTCTTCGACAGGTTGGCGGTCAGGGTCTGTTGGAGGCTGGTGGTCTGGGAGGCCCGCCGTACGCTGTCCTTGAGGGTTTGGCGAATCTGAGTAAGGGACTGGTCCGAGTATTGATCTCCGAACTGCCGTTCAATCGTTGAGTCCGGGAGCACGTCGAACTGGTCCTGGACCTCCTGAACGCGCACGTCGCCGCGCTGGGGGGCGAACCGTGGATCGGTGAGGCTCGACTGCACCTGCATGGTCACAGGAATGCTCCATCCCTGCCGTTTGGGGAAGAGAGAGCCGAGCTTGACCTCGGCGCGGGCACTCCAGCTCGTATTGTCGGATTGTTTGCGCTCGTCGAGCGTGCTCGAGAGTGCCCCAAACCCGTCGGTCTTACGCTGGAAGCTGCCCTGGAGGGTGGCGAGGTCCGCCAGGCTGATGTTGGCGTTGCTGTTGGTGGCCCACCCCTTTTGCTCGTCGAAGCCGCTCACGCGGAGCTCGTTGGTCCAGAGCTCGACGTTGCGCAGCGACGGGGCGGACATTGGGTCGCCCACGTGCCGGACCCCGATCACGACGGTGTTGACCTGGTTGATCGAGGGCGTACCCCGAATCTTGAGCCGCGTGCCGTCGGGGGCGAAGTCGAGAGGGATATCCACCTGGTCGCTGGTGAACGTGCTGTCTGTGGCAAAGCCGAACTGGGTTCGGGCCGTCTTGAGCTGCGACAGGGCACTGAGGACCAGGTTCATCTCGTTCTCCTCGAGCCACGGGAAGCCGCCCCCCTGGCCCGGCACGTTGCTCGGCGTGAGAGGCTGCTCGTACTCGTAGTAATCGCTCGTCTCGTTGGACCCGAGCCGAACGAACAGGCGCAGATTCTCTCGAATCTTCTCCTTCACCTGCGGGCTGTTCGAGGCACCGTGGACGTGCGTGTACATCCGCAGGTTCGAGTACTTGAGCAGGTCCAATCCCTGCTGGTAGGTTTTAAAGACCCCACGCTGCTGGCCGGGGGCGAGCTCATTGACGTTCAGGAGCAGGGACTGCTCTTTCTGATCTTGCTGCGTGCCCCGCGACGTACGATTGCGGCTCACGACCGCGCCCACCGGGGGCTCATAGCCGGGATCTTCTTCGTTGTTGATGCTGGCCACGCGGAGCTCCCCTTCGCCCACCTCCATAACGTCGCCCCGCTCCACGGGCTGCTCGGCGATCGCTGGGGACTTGCGCCACTGGCTTCCCACCAGCTCGATCGACGCCAGGCGCATCGTGATGGGGGCCGCATGCCCCTGCGTCCACAGCCGAACGGACTCGATGCTGGTAAAATCCCGAATATTGCCCACCCGCTTCGTGAAGGTGCGCACCGGAATGCGCACTTTGTACCAGTTTGATCCCTTTCGGCCGGCCCGGCTCACGACGTAGTCGGTGGGGCCGGCGTCGGTCTCGGCCCGGATGTCCAGCGAGTCGAGCGGAATGGCGTACTGGTAGTAGCTGTTGTTGAAGTTCACGGTCCGCCCGGCGCCGTCGAGATCCTCCGAGTCGGGCTTTCCGGTAATGCCCCGTCGAAGCGACACATCCTCTGCGAGTTGGTCCTGAGGCTCGAAGCCGTTGAGCTCGTACCCGGCGTAGTAGCGGCCGAAGCGCTGCTGGAGCGTCGGCGTCTCGGCAAAGAAGGCGTCGTTGTTAAAGTAGCGACTGTTGTTGTAGTGGTGGTAGTCGTCGGCCGACGGGTCATTTTTGAGACGTGCCACCTCCGCCTCCAGCCGGGCCTGCTGGGCGGACGACAGGCCGAGCCCGCCGATCGCGTCGTCGAGACTGTCGGCCTGTTCGACCAGGTCGGAGTAAAAGTTTTGCTCCCGGAGGCCCTCGGCGTACGGGCCGCCGTCCGTGTAGGAGACGAGGCCGTCGAGGCCCAGGTCCTCCGTCTTCTGGTTCCGCACCTCGATGGTATTGCCCTCCGACGTGCTGCTGGCAAGACGGCTCAACAGGTCCGCATCGAAATCGTCCCGATTGAAGTTGAAGGACAGTCCATTCTCCGTGTTGGGCTCCTCGTTGGGAATGACGTCTTCGGAGATGGTCCCGAGATTGACGTAGAGCTTGGAGCCGTCGGTGATTTGCCCGTTCTCGGGGTACACCTTCACGATGAACTCGACGAACTCGACGTTCTGCCTAGAGAAGTCCACATAGCCCTCCGGCATACGGCGGGTGATCCCGCCCCACACGCGCTTCGGATTACGAAAGAAGCTTTCGAGGTCGTCCGTGTAGTTGTAGGGACCGCGCTGCCAGGGATTGAAGTAGAGGTCGAGCGTGCGAAGGGTCTGGTCGCTCGCTCCGCGCGTGTCCCGATTCGGGAAGACCTCTTTGACGTTCAGCAGCTCGGTGGCCTCCGGGTTGTTCGGTTTGGGGACCTTCCCTTCCAGGTCGTCCTCGATTTGCCGCGTGAGCCGGTACCACGCGAAGTTGCCCCGCCAGTACGAGCGGGCGCGGTCGTCTTCGTTGCCGGGCTCGTCGGCGTCGAGCTTGGGGCGGGGCGCGATCGAGTCCGGTGCGGCGCTCACCTGCCAGGCATTGAGCTGCTCACGGAGAGAAAAGGTGTTCTCGAAGCCCTCAAAGTCGTCGACGTAGGAGACGCCATCTCGCTCGTCGGGGGCGTAGCTCTCCTTGTTGCTGGTCTGGACGGAGTCTAGGGTTTGTTCGAACGCCTCGGTGCGGGTGTGGCCGGGGCGGAGCTGGGCGAACTCACCGGAGAGGGAGATCGAGCTTTCGGCCCGCGTCTGGATGAGGGGAAGGGCGTCGACGGCCTCCGTGAGCCAGCGGGGCTCCAAGTCCATCGAGCCGTCGACCCCCCAGATGGTATTTCGAATTGGTTCCTCACCGATGCGATACTTGTCGACGGGCGACCGCTGGCTGAGCCGCATGACGGTGGCCCCGAGCGCAAACTGGTCCTGCACGGCCCAGTCGGCCCGGGCGCCGACCAGCGTCTTTTTCTGCAGGTTCGCAATGCTCTTCTGCTCGTAGTCAATGTTAATTTCGCGGCCGTCGCTAAGGTAGCTCTGGTTCGTGATGTTCACGGTGCCGCTCTGGTAGTCAACCACGTAGTCGGTCCCCTCCTTTAAGGTTTGGCCCCCGGACGTCACTTTGACCGATCCATCCACGAGCCCCGTGAAGGCCTTCAGGTCGTAGAAGCCCTTCGCCTGTCCCTTGTACGACCCCTTCACGTGATAGACATTCTTTTCCTGGTTCTCCTGTTGAGCGTTGGACTTCTTCTTGCGGTAGAGTTCGGGAAAGGCAAATGGGGTGGCGGCCGAGCGATTTCCGTTGCTGTCGGCCACCGCAAAGATCCGCTCTCCGAAGGGCTGGAGGTACCGAAAGTACAGTAGGCCCTTCTCGCTGTCGATGGTCACGCCATCGATAAAGTCGAACTCATTGTCTGGATTGCTGGTGCCGTTCTGATCGACGAGGTCCAGCCCGAGCGTCTGGAGCAGCGACTGCTGCCCGGCGATCGAGGGCAGGCTCGATTGGGTGCCCTGACCCGCCGGGCTATATTCCACGTCGAGGTTGAAGTTGTTCGCGTTAAGCTCTCGCCCGCCCAGCTGGTAAATGTTTTTCATTTCCAGAAACCAGACGGGGGGCACCTCGGAGGTGTCCGTGCCGGGGGCAACGGGATTGGAGGGGCGCAACAGCTTGAGGATGAGCCGGTCCGCCGTGACGCCGCCGCTGGTGCCGCCCTGGTCCGCCGAAAAGTCGCCGATCTGTCGGACGTCCCCACTCCGTCCGGTCCGGTACTGGAAGGCCACGGCGAGGGCCTCGTTGGACCGGAGGCGCTGGTTGAGGGACAGAAAGCCGAGGTCGGTATCGAGCCGATAATCCCGCCCCTTCTCTAGCTTTTTGAACGTGCCATTTTCGAAGTCCTGCGATTGAAGCGGCTGGTCCAGGTTGGCGTTCGAGCCCACGTAGCCGGATACGGTCGTGCTTCCGTCCCGAAGAGAATCAAGATCGCTTTCTGCGTACTGGTCGCGCTGCAGGGCGGGAAGAACGGGGGCCGTATATTTATCGGCTTGTTGGAGAAGGGCGGGCGGTTCGCCGAGGTCGACGAGAGCAGCCACCTTCTGCCGCTCTTTCTCCTCGCTTCTGCTCTGGGAGGTTTCCAGCTTCCAGACCTCGATTTTTTCGATTGCCCCAAAATTCGGGGAGGTAGAGATGGTCGAGGGATTCGCGGTGTGCGCGAGGTTCCAGGTGTTTCGAAAGTAGTAGCCGAGGAAGAAGTGCTTGTCGTCGTCGTAGTCGGTCGGCTGCAGGTCGAATTCGCTCGTCTCGGCCCCGCCCTCGATCGAGAGGCTGTTGGACTGGCCCTCCTGCTGGCTCGCTATGGTCGTGAGGGTCAGGTTGCCGAGCTGGAACTTGCTTTTGATGCCGAAGAGGCTCTGCCCCCCGCTGATGAGCTGGGAGGGGGTTTCCAGAAAGACGTTCCCGGCCTCCACTTTCTGGATGATCTCGTCCTCGTAGCCGGTGTACTCCAGCTTCACCTGATTCTGGTAGTCGAACTGGCTTTTCGTGTCCCAGTCGACGTTGATTTTGAGCTTGTCCCCGATCGTGCCCGTGATGCCCAGCCGCAGGTTCTGCTTGAAGCTCGGGTCGAGCTGGGTGGCGTCGCCGGTGCGGGCGCCCTGCTCGTCGTTTTTACTGTACTTAAACCCGGCGTTGATGTCCGCTTTCCCGTTCACGCGGAGGTCCACCTGCGGCTTGCCGAAGACGGTGGTGAAGGCACTCTCGCCTCCTCCCGGCACCTCCATGCTCACGCCGAGCCCGCTGCGCTGGTTGCGCTGCTGCCGGCGCTGCTCGATCAGCGTCGACCAGTTCTGCTGCTGGTTGGCCCGGTAGTTCGCACGGCGGTACACTGCCGGATCGAGGCGCATGGGGCCGTCGGTGTGCGGAGACGCCCCGATCGTGTAGTAGGTGCCGCTAGTGTCGAGGGTGATGGATTGCGTGGGGACCGTCGGGGAGCGGGGACCCAGGAAGGGGGAGCGTGACTCGAAGAGCCCGCTGGAGCGGCGAGGCGAGGACGGGAGGTACCGCTCGACGATTCCGGTGTCGGGCGGGGAGGCTGGGCGGCGCGCATCTCCGGCGAGCCGGCCGATCGTGAGGCTGTCGCTGGACGAGGGGGAGAGCGGACGGCCCTGACGTTCGTCAATCTCCTGTCGAAGCGAGTCGACGCGGCTCGTATCGGAGCGGCTCGTGTCGGGGGGCGGGCGCGTTTGAGGCTGCTCCTGAGCGCGAACCCCGGTGGGCCCAGCGCCCACGAAGATCCCCCATGATAGGAGAAGAAGCACACAGGCTACTCCGACAAGCCGACTGGTTTTCCGGAAGGAGTCTCCCTTCAGCCGGGGACGAAACCAAGATATAACTGAAGCCAACGGCACCACAAATTCGGCCAAACCTAAAAAGTACCACAACACCGCTCGGGCCCCGGTCGTCACGCGACCGGCGGCCACAACGCAGGGAGCGTGCGAATCTGTAGCAATTTCGTGCCGATACGCAGTCGAGCGTTTGGACGTCGTCAATGCGAACAGATACGGATATTCTTCCCGACCCCCGGCTCACTGAGCCGCTGCCACACGTCTCCCTTCAAACCGAATGGGAAGCTAGCGTTCCCTGACCGGAAGAGGACGCGGGGCGGACCGGAATGTCGGTGCGCCGCAGGCTAAGGAGAACGGAGGAAATACTTTAAAGCCACGCATCCGAAAAACCCAGCAGTCATTCCGCACAAGGAAATCCCAGATTCCCAGATGCGGAATGCCTTCGTTTTGAGCAACGCCTTTTTTCGAAAAGATCCTGGCGATCTAGATCCCCTGAGTCACGCTCAGGGTGACGTGCTCGCAGAGGATGATTCGGATGCGAACCGTTAACGTTCTTCTGCGGGTCTACTCAGGTTCGTTCTATTCGTCCGGACAATCGGACCGGAGCTCAGAATTGTTTGTGTCGTAGATCCCTTTACTGCAAGTGTTCATCCCGAAAGGGTCGGCGGGCGCGTGACCGGACACGGGGACTATCAGACGTACCGTCCAGGTTGGCATACGTGGAGGCCCGGGAGGCGGTCTTTTCGGTGTAGCACAGCGTTCGGACGGCGACTGTCATTGTCCGACGAACCACGTGTTGGTTCTTTGTCAGTGGAGCGGTTGATTAGGGCTGCCCCGCGGGCTTGCCGGCGCCTCGTGAAGACCCTCCCTGATCTCCTGTCGCACCGGGATGCCCGTGCGCATGACTGCCTTTGGGGGCGGAAGGGACACAGCCAGTCTGTCTGGAGAGCGGTGATGAATGCAAGCCGCTACAGATTGATGCAATTCGCTTCAGACGGGTGACCTGTCGGAGAGTAGGGAGGTACAGGCTCCTGCGACGTTGCGGAGAGGACGCGACGAACGACAGAGAGCTTCCTCACTCCCGATTTAGAACCAACCAACTTCTCCGACCAATGAACATGCAACCCCCCAATTGCCCTCAAAGTCGTACGTCCATCGCTGGTACAAACCCCTTTCAGTCTGGATTTGCGGTCCAGGTCGGTTTGATCCTGCTTCTAGCCATCGGGCTCGTGGGTCCGGTTCAGGCGCAGGAGCGCACGCCGACGCAGTCCGAGAATCTTGCCCAAGAGACCGAGCCTCTGGCTCCGACGTGGCGCGCGAACTTTGGCGTACAGGCCGGTCGGTTGCTGGAAGAGGAAACGAATGCCGCCATTCGAGAAACTGTACTTCGGAACGTCATTCGGGTTGCCACGCGCTGGCCCGCCATGGACCTGTCTCAGGCAATTCGGCCCCTGGTCTACATTGTGAAAACGGCCTCGGATCCGAAGCACCGAATGATGGCGCTTCAGGCCCTCCACAACATTGATCCTGAACAGGCGGACCCGGCGTTCTACCATCGGGCCATGATCCGGGTCAATGAGCTCATGGAGAGTGAGCCATCCGAGAAGGTCCGACGAGCCGCGTCGGCCACGCTGGAGAGCTACGTTTCGTAGAGGACGGCGTGCCGTAGATCCCAGGACGTGCTCCGTGTCTGGGAGAATGGAAAGGGGGCGGGTTGAGCCCCTTTCCAGACGGTCTGCCCTGATCCCGAAGTGTCTTGGTTGGACGATGGACCGAAACGAAGATTGCTCTAAGGTGAGCACGCATACTTTGTCTGCTCTGATCAGACAGTTTTCTTAACACGTGCACAAGGGCGCGTCACGTGCAAGCGGACGAATACACATAATGAAATCGCTTGAAATGTTCTCAGGATCCACAAAGCGCGACGCCTATTCGCGTCGACTTCGAGCTCTCTTTCTTGCCCTTTTCAGCACGGTTATTCTTGTGGGCGGATGCGATCCTACGGTGCAGGCATTCGAGGCGTCCGATCAGTATCGGTACTCGATCTTCGGGATTCTCAATCCCGTGCAGGATACGCAGTGGGTCCGGGTCGAGCCTGTTGGACCGCCAACCAGTGACGGCGCCCCCCGCACGCTCGACGTGAGCGTGACCCTCGAGCACGCAGAGAGCGGGCAGACGTGGAGCCTGCGCGATTCGGTGATGGAGGTGTTTCCCGGGGAGCCGCAGCACAACTTCTGGACGACGGCCCCGATTGTGCCGGGCGCCTCGTACCGGGTCGTGGTTCGGCGAGACGGTGAAGAGGTGACCCAGGCCACGACCGAGACGCCCGATGGGCCGCCCCCGGTTCGGGTGCAAGGGGATCTG
>CAZTDC010000017.1:0-20830 GCA_964612165.1 uncultured Salinivenus sp. | reverse complement strand
TGCGCGACGGCAACAGCTTTACGACGCGCCGCATCGTGGCCATCCAGCACGGGCGCGCCATCTTCAACATGGCGGCGTCGTTTCAGACGCCGGAGGACGGGGCGGAGCACCAGGGGGAGATGCCGGAGGTGCCCGGACCGGAGGACCTACCGCGGGAGCTGGACCTCATCCGCCGCGTAGAAGACCAAATCCCGGAAGAGCTGCGCTCCTTCTATACGCGGGAGCGGCCAATTGAATTTCGGCCCGTCACCCCCGTCGATCCCTTTGATCCGGAGCCCGAGCCGCCGGCCAATCACGTGTGGTTTCGGGCGCGGGGGGAGCTGCCCGACGAGCGCCTCGCCCACCAATCCGTGCTGGGATACGCGACGGACTACGGCCTGCTCGGAACGGCCCTGCGCCCGCACGGCCTCTCATTTGTGCAGCCCAACCTTCAGCTCGCGACCCTCGACCATGCGCTCTGGTTTCACCGCCCGGTACGGGCGGACGAGTGGTTGCTCTACGACATGGACAGCCCCAGTGCGTCGGGCGCTCGCGGCTTCACGCGGGGACAGATCTTCGCGCAGGACGGGACCCTCGTGGCCTCAGTGACGCAGGAGGGACTGATGCGTGTGCGGGACTAGGGGAGGGATTCCCACCCCCACATTCTTCCGGTTCCAGGGTTACGCTGCACTCGGCGCCGACTCGTCCGACGACGCCTCACCTTCCGACTCCGCGAGCCCGCGGTGCCGAATGTCGCGCCCCTCGATCATGAAGATGATGCCCTGAGCGATGTTTTTGGTGTGATCGGAGATGCGCTCCAGGGCCTTGCTCACCGTGAGGAGGTGGGAGAGGGCCTCGGCGTGCTCGTGTCCCGCCTCCAGCATGCCCACAAGTGTCGCGAAGGTCTCGTCGTGCAGGCGGTTCACCTGCAGGTCCCGGGCGATGACCTTGCGCGCCTTCAGCCGGTCGTTTTCTAGGAAGGCCACCTCCGCCTCCCGCAGCATGGTACGCGACATATCGGCCATCTTCGGAATGCGCGTCTGCTCGAGCAGGTCCGGCGCGTCGACCAGATGACGGGCATTGCGGGAGAGGTTGCGGCAGTGGTCACCGATGCGCTCGAAGTCGGTGTTGATCTTGACGGCCATGATGAGCATCCGCAGGTCGACGGCCACCGGCGCGTGGAGGGCCATGATGCGCTCGCACTGCTCGTCGATGCGCAGTTCGAGGGCGTCAATCGCGTCGTCTCCGTCGACGACCTGCTGGGCGAGCTCGGTGTCGGCCTGCAGGAGGGCGTTCATGGCGTCGGCGAATTGCTCGTCGACGTGGTTGGCCATCTCGGCGATCAGGCCGCGGAGCAGGGCTAGCTCCTGATCGAGGGAGGAACGGTTCGACATGGCCGGGAGAGAAGTGAAGGGAGCAATGCGAAGGAGTCAGATCTCTACCCAGAAACCGCCCGGTGGTTCGCCGAGGGGGGCATTTGTACAAGTAGAAACAGTCTGGGGAGTACGGAAAGAACGTCCCAACATGAGAACGTTCTGCTCATTCCCGTCTTCCTCGATGGTGCCTTCCAGGGCAGTAGCGTTTTCGAGCACCGTAGACTGAGATAGGCGCCGCTCTCACTTCCCATTTTATCCGAAGCGGCCCGTCACGTAGGCCTCTGTGCGATCCTTCTCGGGGCGCGTAAACAGCCGGTCCGTCGGATTCATCTCGATGAGGCGGCCCATGTAGAGGAAGGCCGTCTCGTCACTGATCCGGGAGGCCTGCTGCATGTTGTGCGTGACAATGACGATCGTGTAGTCCTGCTTGAGCTCGGTGATCGTCTCTTCCACCTTCGACGTAGCGATGGGGTCGAGGGCACTGGCCGGCTCGTCCATGAGCACCACGTCGGGCTGCACCGCGAGGGTGCGGGCGATGCAGAGACGCTGCTGCTGGCCCCCACTCAGGTCGTAGGCGCTGGTGTGCAGGCGGTCTTTCACCTCGTCCCAGAGGGCGGCCTGCCGCAGGGCCCGCTCTACGAGCGCATCGATGTCGCCCGTGTAGCCGTTGATTTTCGCCCCCCAGGCGACATTCTTGTAGATTGTTTTCGGAAAGGGATTGGGCTTCTGGAAGACCATGCCCACGCGGCGCCGCACCATCACCGGATCGGTATCCTCAGCGTAGATGTCTTGGCCGTCCACGTGAATGGTGCCTTCCAGCGTGGTCCCCTGGATGAGCTCGTTCATGCGATTGAGGCACCGCAGCAGGGTCGACTTGCCGCAGCCGGACGGCCCGATGAGGGCCGTGACCTGATTCGCCTGGATATCCATGGAGATGCCCTGCAGGGCGTGGTTGTTTCCGTTTCCGTACCAGAAGTCCAGGTCCTCGATCTCAATTTTCGGCTGCACAGCGGAATTTGAGGGGGGAGAGGCCGCCGCTCGGGCATCCTCGTCGGAGCGGGGCTGGCCGTTTGCAGACTCGTCCACGGACGCCGGCGAGGAACGGACGTTGTCGGTCGATTCGTCGGGGGGCATGGCAAGCGCAATCAATCGTGCAAGGGGAACGAGAAGCCGGCGGGCATTAGGTGTCGGCATGCTGGTTTTCGAAGTAGTTGCGCAGCAGGATGGCCGACAGGTTCATCGTAAACAGGAGAATCATTAGGATAGCGATGGCGGCGGCCGCGAGGCCCCGAAACTCGTCCTGGGGGCGGGCCGCCCAGTTAAAAATCTGAATCGGCAGCGCGGTAAACTGATCCAACGCCCCCTGTGGCAGGAATGGAATGAAGGTGAGCGCGCCGACCAGGATGAGCGGAGCGGTTTCCCCGATGGCGCGGCTGAGCGCAAGAATGACCCCTGTGAAGATGCCGGGGGCGGCCATCGGCAGAACGTGGCTCCAGATGACCTGCCAGCGCGTTGCGCCGAGGGCGAAGGCACTTTCACGAATGCCACTGGGAATGCTGCGTAGGGCCTCCTGCGTGCTAATGATGATGATGGGAAGAATGAGCAGGCTCAGGGTAAAGGCCCCGGCCAAGAGGCTGTTGCCCCATCCGGCGAAGCGAACGAACAGTGCGAGCCCGAGGATCCCGTATACTACCGACGGCACGCCCGCAAGGTTGGCAATGTTGACCTGGATGAGCCGCAAGAACCACCCGTCCTGCGCATATTCCTCTAGGTAGACGGCCGAGGCCACGCCCAGGGGCACGGAGATGAGCGCCGTGAGGCCCATCAGCCACAGCGTGCCGACGAGTGCCGATTTGATGCCGGCCTCTCCTGGGGTGCGGGACGGGAAGCTGCTAATGAACTGCGTGTCGAGCCAGGGCGCTGCGTCCATGGCCACGTCCACCAGCAGCGTGACGAGCACGACAATGCCGAAAATCGTGGCCAGGAAGAGGAGACCGGCCAGGATCAACCCGATGCGCTTCCGACGCGACCGGCGAAGGTTAAATGATCCGTTCGAAGAGGACTCCATGTCAGGTTGCGGATTGATGGGTTGAGGGTGAAGGGGGCGCGCACCAGAACAGCTTTTCTGAAACGCACAACTCTCAACTCACAACCCTCAACGAGTTAATATTTTTCTTGGTAGTGCAGGGTGATGCGGTTGGCAAAGATGTTCATGGCAAGGGTGATGAGGAAGAGGACGAGGCCCACGGCAAAGATGCTCTGATAGACGATCGTGCCTTGAGGTGTGTCGCCCTTGCTCACCTGTACGATGAAGGCCGTCATCGTCTGGATCGACTGTGTTGGGTCGAGCGTCATCTTCGGCGAGGCGCCCGCCGCCAGCGTCACGATCATCGTTTCCCCGATGGCCCGGCTCACCGCCAGAATGAAGCTCGCCATAATGCCGCTGAACGCCGCGGGCACGTTGACCCGTGTCACCGCTTCGTACTTCGTGGCCCCGAGGGCGTAGGCCGCCTGCGTGAGGCTGTCGGGCACGGCATGGAGGGCATCCTCACTGAGCGACGCCACCATGGGGATAATCATGATGCCCACGACGATGCCCCCACTGAGGGCATTGTACACTCCGAGACCCGGAATGACCGTCTGCAGCAGCGGCGTGACGAAGGTGAGCGCGAAGTACCCGTACACGACCGTGGGAACGCCGGCCAGAAGCTCCAGGCCCGGCTTCAGGATCTTGCGCACCCAGCCGGCGGCGTACTCCGAAATAAAGATGGCGCTGGCCAGCCCGATGGGAAGGGCCACCACGGCCGAGATGACCGTCACGAGGAACGTTCCTGACAGCAGCGCCCAGATACCGAAGTGCTTGTTGGCGTACTGGGGGGTCCAGCGCGTGTCGCCGAAAAACTCGCTGAGGGCAACCGACTGGAAGAACGGAATCGACTCGACCACGAGCACGGCCGCAATGCCCAGTGTGGTGAGCACACTGATGAGCGCACACGCACCGAGGGCGTACTTGATGGCCAGCTCCTTCGGGCTGTCGTAGACCCGCTGCTGAAGGTCGACGGTCGGGCGCGAGTCCGACTCCGTCTCCTCGTCCGCCGCCGGCGTCGCTGGGCTCGGATTCGTACTCATACTAGATGCAAAGCGTCCATTGAGCTACTCAAATCTGCCCGCAGCACACACAGACGATGCGCTCGTCCATGCTTACGTTTAGGAGTCAAACTGATGGGACAAGTTACTCCTCGGTCGCCGTATCAGACGTCGTGTCGGAGGAAGCCTCGTCCTGCATGGCCTTCCGCAGCATGGCCTCGACCTGCGTGCCCGTCACATCTACGTCCTCGTCCCCGAAGACCGTGCCCGTCGTGCGGTTCGTAAAGCGCTGGCGGGCCAGCTCATAGGCGTCATCCGGCATCGCCACGTAGCCGACGTCGCTGGCCAGTTCATCGGCGTTCTCAAGGTAGAACTTGACGAACCGCTCGACGGGGGGGGTGATCTTGGCCTTGTTCACGTAGATGAAGAGCGGGCGCGACAGCGGACGGTAACTGCCGTCCTTCACCGTTTCGGCACTGGGCTTCACGCAGGAGGCGCCGCTGTTCCGTTCGTCGGGATCGACGCCGATGGCCTTCAGCTCGTCGGCGTTGTTCTCGTAGTACGCCAATCCAAAGTAGCCGAGCGACGGCTTCGTCCCTGTGATGCCCTGCACGAGGACGTTGTCGTCCTCGCTGGCCGTAAAGTCGGAGCGACTGGCCCCGCTCTCGCCCACGATGGCTTCGGTGAAGTAGTCGTAGGTGCCGCTGGCGGTCCCGGGACCATACAGCTCAAGCGGGCGATCCGGAAAATCGTCTCGAACCTGGTTCCAGCGGTTCACTGAGCTACCGGGCTCCCAGATCTTCTTGAGCTCCGTCGCCGTCAGACAGTCGACCCAGTCATTCTCGGGGTGGGCAACGACGGCAATCCCGTCGTACGCCACCGGGATTTCGATGATCTCAATTCCGGCCTCCTCGGCCCTTTCCAGTTCATTCTGCGCAATGGGGCGCGAGGCGTCGTTGATGGCCGTCTCGCCCCGCAGAAATTTGGAAAAGCCCCCTCCGGTTCCGCTTGCGCCGACGTTCACCCGCGCCCCCTGGGCGTCCTTCATAAACTCCTCGGCGACCGCCTCCGTGAGGGGAAAGACGGTGCTGGAGCCGTCAATGCTCACCGTGTTGGCCGACCCGCCCCCGCAACCCACGAGCGCGAAGGCGAGCGCGAGCACAAGGCTCAGGCTGCGGACGGATCGCCGGCGGGCAGGGAGCGAACAGGAGGAAAGAAAGGAGAGAGTCATAAGCAAGAGCTGTGCATCCGGGAGAACAGTAGCAAGTCTGCTGAATCATAACGCTCATTCGGAACAAGGGAAACCGCTTTTCAGCAAATACACCTTATTCCTTCATGCGGTAGCCCACGCCCTTCACCGTCTCGATGTATTCGCTTCCAATCTTCTCGCGGATCTTGCGGACGTGGACGTCCACCGTGCGGTCCACAACGTACACGTCCCGTCCCCAGACCTCGTCGAGGATTTCCTGGCGGGAAAACACCTTGCCCGGATGGGAGGCCAGAAAGTAAAGGAGCTCAAACTCCTTGCGCGGCATCCGAAGCTCACTTTCCTCCTCCCCATTCATCTGATAGACCAGATACCGGTCGCGGTCGATGCGGAGGTTGTGCACCTCGATTTGGTCGGGCGGGTCCTCGTAGCGGCGGGCACTGCGCAGGAGGGCCTTCGCCTGACTCACAATTACGGACACCGACACCGGTTTGCCGAGGTAGATGTCGGCGCCGACATCGAGACCCTCCACCTTGTCCTCTTCCTCGGTCCGGGCGGTGAGCATCATGATGGGAATGGTGCGGAGGTGCGCGTCCTTGCGCAGCCGCTCGCACACCTCGATGCCGTTCATCTTCGGCATCATGATGTCTAGGATGATGAGGTCGGGCTCGTGCTCGCGCGTCTGCTCGATTGCCTCCACCCCGTCCCGCGCAAGATGGACGTCAAACCCCTCTTGTTTGAGGTTGTAGTCCAGCAGACTGAGCAGATCCTCCTCGTCATCGACGACGAGCACCGTCGGTCCCCCCGTCCCGAGCTGTGGTGCGTTCACGGTGGTCAGGGCACTAATGCCGAAGAGCGTATATCATCTGATCCTACCTTCAAAAGTGGGAAGCTGTTGTTATCGAAGTATTATCATCCGGCCGTCGTGCCGTCTTTTGTCGGTTTTTCGCACCACGGGTCGGAGAGAGAGGAGGAAAGTCCGTCTTTTTGTCGAGAGAGCACGAAGTGCCGACGCCGGAGGTCCAAGAGCAGTAGCGGACGAGATACATCCGAAGGAGAACCTGAAGGCCAAAGGCGAAGTAGGTCAACGTGGCTCGTCGGGAAACGGACGGCGATCGCTCCGAAAGAAGACCATCACCCACTTTCGTGTCCCCTCCTGTCCTCAAAACGACGCGTGCTCCCGCGATCGACGATCGCTTTGCCGTACCCCTGCGAGGAGTGCGGGTCGACGCGGCCACTCGGTGTGCACACTACGACGGATCGAGGGACGTGATTGCGATCCGGTTTGCGTGCTGTGAGGTGTACTACCCGTGCTTCAAGTGCCACCGGGAAACCACAGGGCACGAGCCTACCCGATGGCCCCGCGACCGCCAGCACGAGCCGGCCGTGCTCTGCGGCGTGTGCGGCCACGCGATGGCTGCTGTCACCTACCTGAAGGCCAATCACACGTGTCCACACTGCGGGGTCGACTTCAATTCCGGCTGTGCAGTTCACCACGACCGCTACTTCGCGTTCGACTGACGGCTCGAACAGAGTGTGGTTCTCGCGAAGTTTTGAACCCGATTTGTGGGGCGAAAGGGACGAACTCGTGGTCTCTGATCAGGCACGATTTTTGACCCTCTAATTGTGATGTGTCCGCATTCCAGGTGGAATCCCGTTTTTTAGGGTGAAAAGCAACTTCAGGACGAAGCGGTTTTGGCTTCTGCCTGGAGGGTGTTCGCTCATTCCCATCGGCCCGTCTCCCATCGTGCCATGCCTGAAATAACGTCGGCCCTCGCCCCTATTGCCGTGCATTTCGCCGCCATTCTTGCCGCTGGTGCGACTGTGGCTCTTCTTGCTTCTGTCTCGGAGCGCCAGTTCGTCGGGGTACAGCGTGAAGACGAGTGAGAGGCTGTTCCCTTCAGAAATCGGATCCTGAAGAAGCATTTCTCCGGAAGAGGCGTCCCCAGATCTGTGGCCGCCGGAGCCGATTGCTGTCTTATCCGCTTATCTGACCGTCTAGAAATACGGCGCAAGCGATCCGCGCCGTTTTGGACTGTGTCAAGATAAAATCATCTCTGCCCTTTGGAAAAAGGAATGTGGCTTCCCGAAGCTCCTCTCTACGACTTGAAGAGCGTCTTGAGCACAAACCAGACGTTCTCCTTCTTCTCTCGAAGGCGGCGCGAGAAGTAGGGAAACCACTCGGTGCCGTAGGGCACGTACACCATCATGTTGTACCCGTCTGCAGCCATCTCCCGCTGGGTCTGGCGGCGGAGGCCGTAGAGCATTTGAAACTCAAACTCCTCCGGCCCGACCTCGTGCTGGTCGGCAAAGCTTTTTGTGGCGTCGATGAGCTGGTCGTCGTGCGTGGCGATGCCGGAGTAGTCGGTGTGCTGGAGGAGCCGTTCCATGTAGTCGATGTAGCGCTCCCGGATCTGATTCATGTTCTGGTAGGCAATGGCCTCCGGCTCGGCGTAGGCGCCCTTGCAGAGGCGTACGCTCGCCCCGAGTTCGCACATGCGGTCAACGTCGCGG
Source organism: uncultured Salinivenus sp. (assembly GCA_964612165.1). Taxonomy (GTDB): domain Bacteria; phylum Bacteroidota; class Rhodothermia; order Rhodothermales; family Salinibacteraceae; genus Salinibacter. The sequence goes on along the minus strand of CAZTDC010000017.1, from coordinate 12,667 downwards.
TCGGTGCGCCGGAGCATGGCCTGCAAGACCGGTCCCACGTGATCGGGGAAGTCCTCGTACACGGCCTCGAAAAGATCAAGCGTCGACTGGGTGAGGTCACTTCCCTCCATGTCCAGCCGTACGAAGATGTCGTGCCTGGCGGCCACCTCCATGAGCTGGCGCAGGTTGTCGAGACAAAAGTCCTCGTCGATGAGCTGCCCCATCATCGAGAGCTTGATGGAGATGCGGTTGCGGAGCCCACTGTCGTTGCACTTGGCAACTGTCTTTACGAGGTCGATGTACGTGTCGCGGGCAGCGGTGGCCACGTCCCGATCGTGCACGTGCTCGCCCAGCTTGTCGAGGGCAACGTGCAGCCCGTCGTCGTTTAGGTCGTCCAGGACAGGAAGGGCCTCGTCGAGGGTCTCGCCAGCCACAAAGCGGCTGGCCAGGAAAAACGGAAGCTTCATGCTAGAACGGGAACCGGTCGGGAATGAAAGCGCTGCCAACACCTTCCAACCAAAGAAGTCGGGACGTGGGAATAAAGTCGGTCCGTGATCTTCTCGCTGGTTTCCCACTGCACCATGCCCAACGTAGCAACATCTTCTAACGCCTGGGTCGCCGGGGCCGACGGCTATCGGGACGGATGGGTCGTCGTGCTCTGGCGCCCCGCGACCGAGACGGTTCGCGTCCGCACTGTGGACGGGGGGGATGCTCTGTTCGATCAGCCTGAAACCCCCGCCGTGCTCGGCGTAGACATGGTGATTGGATGCCCCGATCGGGCTGAGCCGGGCGGACGCGACTGCGATCGTGCCGCACGCACGATACTCGGTCATCCACGCGGGTCCAGCGTCTTTTCGCCGCCCGCCTACGACGCCCTGTGGGCCAATACCTACGAGGAAGCCCAGCGCCGCAATCGGGCCAGCGGGCCCGAGGCGCCCGGCCTCTCCCGGCAAACCTTTCATCTGCTGCCGAAGATGCGGGCCCTGGCCGAGCGCATGACGCCCTCCTGGCAGGAGTGCATCCGGGAGGTGCATCCGGAACTCGCCTTCTACGCCATGAACGGGGAAACGCCCGTTTCGGCGAGCAAACACAGCGAGGACGGACGAGCGACCCGCTCGGACCTGGTGGAGGCACACGGATTTCCAACCGTTCGGGCCGCGATCGACGGCTTCGCTGACAGTGTGATTGGGGCCGACGATGTGCTCGACGCACACGCGGCCTGCTGGACGGCTCGCCGCATCCACGACGGCACGGCCAGGCGCTGCCCACCTCGCGACGCGTCTGCTCCGTGCAATGATCGCGGACTCCGCATGGAAATCTGGTGGTAGCGTTCTGGGAACGACCTGGAGCGAGAGGGGCCTCGGCGCGGGTCGCTCCTGCAACAGACTGATAACATCTGGCGTCGACAGTCGGTGGGACGAGCATGCCCGAAACGACGGCCAAATGCCGGGCGTTGCGGTCACATGACGTTGCTCAATCGCCGGGCGTGTGAGATCGATGCTCGCCTCGGCGCGATTGCTTCCATCGATTGATTGGCAATCAGGCCAATCCGAGTAGCGCTGTATCGTTGTCCCTCTGGCATCAATCGTGATCGCTCATGTCCGACGATCTTGCCGACCTTCGACGCGAGTATGCCCGCGCCGAGCTTACGCGCGACCACGTCGTGGACGATCCCCTCGAGCAGTTTCAGGCGTGGTTCGATGAGGCCCAGGAGGCGGAGGTGACCGAACCGAACGCCATGACCCTGGCCACCGCTGCCCCGGACGGCACGCCCTCTGCCCGCATCGTGCTGCTGAAGGGCGTGGACGAGCGGGGATTCCGCTTCTTTACGAACTACGACAGCCGTAAGGGAACCGAACTTGACCAGAACCCGCATGCGTCCCTCGTCTTCTGGTGGCCTCCGCTGGAGCGCCAGGTACGCATTGAGGGCACGGTTGAGCGCCTGCCCGACGACGAGTCGACGGAGTACTTTCGGAGTCGGCCTCGGGGAAGTCAGTTCGGGGCGTGGGCCTCTCCGCAGAGCCGCGTCGTCGAAAGCCGCGAGGTGCTGGAGGACAACCTGGCAGAGGTAAAGGCGTCGTACGAAGACGAGACGGTTCCTCGCCCGGCACACTGGGGCGGCTACGTGGTGCGACCTACCCAGATCGAGTTTTGGCAGGGACGCCCCAATCGCCTCCACGACCGTCTCCGCTACCGCCGTCCAGAAGGAGAAGCAGACTGGACGCTGGAGCGGTTGGCGCCGTGACGTTTGTGGCCATCACATTGAAGAAATTTCACGCACCCCGTTATGTTTTGAAACGGCCCACTCGGTGAGATGCCTACAACTTTTCCAGGATCGTTTGCGCTCGGTCGGCGAGCGGATGGTCCGGATAGGTCTCGACGAGGATCTTAAACTCGGCCTCCGCTTGCAGCGGATTGTTTAGCTTCAGGTAGGAATGCCCGAGGGCAAACCGCACCTTCTTCGCTTCAGGTGACAGCGGATTCTGCTCTAGAAACAGATGAAGCTTCCGAACGGCTTTTCGGTAGTGCTCATTCTGGTACGTGCGGGCCGCTTCGTCGAACGACACAGCCGGTTGTCCGCGACGGATGCCCCCGGAGTCGTTCGTGGATTCGCGGTTTCCGGAAAACAGATCGACGAATTTTTGGACGACGCCCTCCTCTTCGGCGGACGTCATCTCCTTCTGAGTGCGTTTGAAGAGCGCAGCGACCGACTGCGTCGATTCAGGGCCGATGACTGTCGAGGTGCCGTTGCTCCACTGGATTTCGGCACTTGCGTTCGCGCCTGTTCGGAGCGTGTGGGTCGGGCGGAGGAATTGGTCAATTTGGGCCGTTGACCAGTCTTGGCCCGAGTGAGCGACCTCGACGGCCCCTTCAAAATACACCAGGGTGCCGACGGCTTTTTCGGGGGCGTTTTTGGCCGGAGGCGTTGTGTCCTGTGCCCAACCGGCTCCGGTGACGGCGAGGAGGACAAGCGCACTGAGGAGGATGTGTGGGACTTGAGAGATGCGCATGGCGTGTCCGTCATTCGATGAGGGGCAACGACGAAGCCGTGATCTACGAGATGAAGGATTCTCATTCTCACTACACCACAAAAACAGTTCCAGCCTTCCTGGCAGTTTGTTCGTCGAATGATCTGCGGCTCACTGGTGGGCACTCGTCGTCATCTAAAGAGGCCTCGCTCTCGGTGCAACAGGAACATTTTTATCCCTTGAATAGCACCGTGAAGACACTCCCTTCCCTCGCTCGGAGCGCCCGGTGGAGACACGCTCGTGTCGGCATCCCATTCCTCTGCCTGACAGATTTGGAGCGCTGCTCAGTTGGACCAGGCCGCGGCCGGGGTGGGCGCCGTGTGGTCTTGGGCGAGAGCAAAATAGGGACACGGCTCCCGTTGTACGTTGAGGGAGGGGGAGCGTACTGGTCGAGGTAGAGATGGAGACGCCTCGCGCCGAGCAATTCTGTAGAAAGGGGGGCGGTCCGCCTCGGGACCGTCGTGCGCGGTCGGAAGGCGGGGGGTTTGTTTCTGGGGGCCCTTCTTCGGTCGCAGCTACTGCTGCGCGGTGCTGTCCGTGTCCGTGGAGGTGGTATCCGACGCCTGAGCGGATTTCGGAGCAGGCACGATGCGGTAGCCGGCCACCTTCCAGGTGTCGTCCTGCTTCGTGGTAACGACAGCCTCCAGGACCGATCTGTCCTCAAATTCGGAACGGTACTGCAGGGTAACGACCGGATTCCCGGTCGGAAGTTGGGCCGTCGAGTCCCGGTACTGAGCACGGGTGAGCGTGCGAGACGTCAGACTGTCGAGGCTGGATCGAGCCTTGGTGCCTCGGTCCAGCCACGCCTCCCGTGTGATGCCCTCCTGCAACGGCGCGGCCGCCGCGTCCCAGCTTTCGCCGAACTCTCCGGCGTCGGTCAACGACAGCCACGACTCGGCGGCTTCTTGGGCCTGCTCTTTCGCACGCGCTTCCGGACTTTTCTCTACAAGAGTGGTGTCTGCTGTCATGCTGTCGGCGGCCGTGGTCAGGCTGTCAGCCATTGTCGTGTCCGGTGCCGCTGCCTGAGCCGTATCGGAAACGGCCGGGTCCCCGGCTGTCGTATTGGGGGGCATTGCGTCCGTGGCCGACGTGTCGGTGGTCATTGTATCCGCGTCCGGAGCATCGGTCTCCGTGGTGTCAACCTCTTGGGCCTGCGTCGGGGTTGACAGGAGCAGAAGGGGAAGAGCAAAAAGGAGGAGCGAGCAGCGGCGCGTCATGGGGCAGGCAGTTTGGAGGAAGAGACAGGGAGCAGGGGGCGTCACGGACTCGATGACGTTCCGGGGGCAGGGAAGGACGACTCGGGGAGCGGCGTTACTTGATAGCCCGCTACTTTCCAGGTCGTGTCCTGCCGCACGGTCAGGAGCACTTCTTCGAAGCGGTCGGCTTTGAACGTCGATCGATACTTAAGAAGCACAAAGGGGCCGTCGCTCTGTAGTCGGTCCAGCGCGTTCCGGTACTGCGTCCGGGTAAGGGCACGAGACGAGAACGCCGCAACCGAGTCCCGGAGACGTTCAGCTTTCTGAACCCAGTCGGCACGCTCGATCCGCTCTCGGAGGAGGGAAGCGGCCTCGTCCCAGCTTTCCCCGAATGCGTCTTCGTCGACGAGCGCAAGCCACGACTCGGCGGCCGTCTGTGCCTCCTGCACGGCCGTCGCGTGCGCCGCGTCCGGCTGGGCAGCCGTGGGCGGCGCGAGAGCGAGACACACGAGGGCGACGGCCGGGAGGCGGCAGAACGTCATGGGCAGATCGGGCACAGTCAGGACACGAACACGAAGCAGAACCACTCGTGATCCGGCTATACGGAGCGTCCCCCTGTCAGTTCGATCCCGTGGGACTGGACGCGTCGGCGGTCGGGCCGAGGTGCTCCTCGAGCGTCTCCAGTAGCTTCTCGCCCCGCAGGTCCTCCTCGGTCGCTACGATTTTTCCGTTGGGGCCGACCAGAATAGGCTTCGGAATGCCGACCACCTCGAACGTGTTGGCCACGTCGCTCTGGAAGCCCTCCTCCACAAAGGCGTGCTTCCAGGGCATTTTGTGGTCGTCGAGGAAATCCGTGACGGTTGAGCGCTCGCCGTCGAACGAAAGGCTCAGGATGGTGAAGTCGTCGCCCCCGTACGTGGAGTCGGCCTTTCGGAGCGTTGGCAGCTCGTCGATGCAGGGGCTGCACCACGTGGCCCAGAAGTCGAGCAGGACGTACTGCCCTTCGAATGCGGAGAGCGTGAACGTCCTCGTCGTGTCGCGGAGGGCCGCGACGTCAAAGGAGGGGACCGAGTTGCCCACCTGAATGGCGCGGTCGGGAGCATACCGCGAGCGGGCGAAGCGGGCCATTGGGGTGTCTCCGTATTCTGCCTCCAGCCACGAATACAGCATCTTCTGCTTTTCCTTCTCATCATTTTGGGCGGCGTCACGGAGCAGCGCCATCACGACCCCGGCTTTCACGTCGTCATCCGGGTTTTCGCGGAGCGCTTTGTAGGCAAGATCCTCGTACCCCTCGAGACCCCCTACTTGGTAAATCGAATTAGGGAGAAGTCGTCCTCCGGCCATGCCCCACAGCGGGGAGGAGGGGGGAATGGTGGCAAGGACCTCTTTCACCACCGTCGAATCTGGCCGCTGGGTATTGGCCAGGTAGGCAGCCCGGTAGGCGTTCTGAACGCGCGTCGGGCGCTCTGTTTGCAGGGCCTGAGTAAGCCGCTTCCGGTTGGGCGACCAGTCGAATGTGTCGCTGATGGCCTCTCGCTCAGTGGGGTCTTCGGCCGCCCGGATTGCATCGAGAAACTCTGCTCTTCGGGCCTTCACATCGTCGACGAACGCGGCATACTGGGCCGCCGTCGAGGTCGTATCGCGGTACTGGATTGACGGCTCGGTGTCGCTTCGGACCGTTGCCTCTGGATCGAAGACGATGCGCGTCGAGTCGTTCGGGGCGGCCACGACGGATCGATAGTCGCCCCCTCCGTCGTAGAGGAAGGCGTCGGACTGGGTGCCGTTGATGCTTCGCCCGCCGTCGTGGGCCTTCAGGAGCTGGTAGGCGACCGAGTCCTCCGGGGAGGGAATGGTTGCAGCGTACGTGCCGTCGTCCTGTTTTTGCGTCGGAATCGTGCCGCTGCGAAACGAGAAGGCGTTGAAGTCGCCGATGACCTGCAGATTCGACAGCGAATCTCGATACGCGTACGTGCCGAGCTGCACGTCGATACCGATGGTGTCGCCGGGCTGGACAAAGGTGGTCGTTTCCTGTTTCTGATGGTTCGTGCCCGTAAACCACAGCGACACCACGCCCGTCGTGTCTAGTTCAAGACGGAACGTCTTATCGTCCCCAAGCGGCGTCGACTGAAGGGGGGTGTCCCTGCCAGACGGCGGATAGACACTCACGTGTGCCGTCGTCGGGACTATGCCGTCGTGCCCCACCAGGGTGCCTTCCACGACGGGGGGAGCAGTGTCCTGCGCCGGGGCCGACAGCGCTATTCCGAACGCGAGAAGAAAGGAGAGAAAGAGGAAACGAACGAATCGCATGGAACCTGTGCGGCTGTTCGACAAAGAGAGTCGAGTTGTGGGCGAGGCCTCCTTGTCGGAGAAAAAGAGGCAAATTCTAACTACTGAAAAGAGGGTGTGATTCAGGATCAGTTTCCCTCATTTTGTCTTGGAGGCATCGCCCGATGATCCGAGGTGGACCGCCAGTGTATCCATCAAGTCTGAACTGTCGTGGCCCGCGAGGGGGGGCTTTCAGGACGGGCAGCGGTAAGTGCCAAGTGGAGACACGGGCAGCAGGAACAGAGGAAGGAGAAGAAGCGAGACATATGAGTGCAGCCAGAACTTTGGGGGCGACGTTCGGAGAGATGGGTAAGAGGGTCATCCCAGAAAGAAAAGGGAGAGTTAGGTTGGGCGCGTGTGGGCAAAAAAGCGAAAAAGAGGAGTGTGTGCGCACCACGGGTCAGGATTAACTCTCCTGAAAAGTAATTCCGAAAGCGGATCATGGCATTGCGTTTCGCGTGCGACGGACGACTGAATTACGATGTCTCGCGGCGTTCTGGTGGTCGATCCTCAAGAAGGATCGGCTCATCGCACGACGGACACCCATGCATCGAATTGGGTACATCATCGGCCGCGCTGGATCGTTGAGATGACACGTTCGCCATTCACTTGATGCCCTTCGTTTTCCCATTCTCCGGAGTGATGGATCGTTCTACGTCTTCTTGGCTCGTTTTCGTCCTCGTGTTAGCTACGGTCATGTTGGGAGGCCCGCGGTCGGCGACGGCGCAAGAGGAGGCATCTCTCCGAGGCTACGTCCGCGACGCGACGACGGGGGAGACCCTTCTACAGGCCAACGTCGTCGTGAACGGCACGAACCGGGGTACCGCCACTAACAATTCCGGCTACTACACGCTGCGCGGCCTGAAGGCCGGGACCTACACCGTGGTCTTCTCCTACGTCGGCTACCAGACGCGCGCCGACACGGTGTCGCTGGAGGCCGGGGAGAAGCAGCGGCTCGACGTGCGGCTCGTGCCCGTCGATTACGAGGCAGAGGAGGTCGTCGTGACGGGGGCCTCGGAGGCCGAGGACGTAGAGCGGTCGATTGGGACCGATCGCCTGCAAACCGCGACCATTACGGAGCTGCCCTCAGTGCTGCAACCGGACGTCTTCCGGTCGCTCAGCCTCCTGCCAGGGGTCACCACGGCGTCGGACTACTCCAGTAATCTCTATATTCGCGGCGGTGGGCCCTCCCAGACACTCGTGCTCCTGGACGGCACGACGGTTTACAACCCCACCCACTTCTTCGGCTTCTTCTCCACGTTCAATCCCGACGCCATCAAGGACGTGCAGCTCTACAAGGGGGCCTACCCCGCCACGTACGGGGGGCGGCTCGGGAGCGTCGTAGCCATTTACAACAAAGACGGCAATCGGAAAGAGACCACGGGGGGACTCAGCGTGGGATTGCTCTCGTCTCGGGCCTACGTGGAGGGGCCGTACGGGCGGGGAGAAGATGGCACGGCGAAGGGATCCTACATGGTGGCCGTGCGGCGGTCGACGATCGAGCCGGTGCTTGCTGCTCTTCGAAATGCCGACATCGACGGCATTCCGGAGAGTTTTTCGTTCTACGACGTCAACGCAAAGGTCAATTATGATGCTGGCCCCAACGACGATCTCTCACTCGCCCTCTACGGCGGACAAGACTTTCTGGAGCTCCAGTTCGGGACGGACAGCCGCTTCGACATTCAGTACGGCAACCAGACCGTGAGTGCCAACTGGACGCATCTCTTTGGCGATCAGGTGTTTTCGGACGTCACGCTTACCGGATCCCGGTATCGCAGCACGCCGATCGGCGAGATTGCGTCGACCCAGTTTACGCAGAAAAACGCCGTCGACGATGTCTCTTTGAATGCGGATGTGGAATACACGCCCAACGAAAACCACACCGTGAAGAGTGGACTGAAGGGCAGTGCACTGGCCTTTGAGCTTCGCAATACCTTCGACGGCAACGAGACCTTTTTTCAGCGCATTACGGGGCAGCGCGTGGCCCTGTACGTGCAGGACACCTATGAGCCGACTTCGACCTGGACGATTAAGGGGGGCGTGCGCGGTACCTACTTTAGTCGAGGCGACTTCTGGCGCGTCTCCCCGCGCCTGTCGGTCGAATACGGGCTCACGCCGTCGGTGCGACTGCAGACGGCCTATGGGCGCTATCACCAGTTCCTGACCCTGGAGACGAGCCAGCTCTTCACGGCCTTCGACACGTGGCTCATGTCGGACAAGGGAGTGCCTCCCTCCTCCGGCGACCAGCTGGCCGTGGGCGTAAACGCCGAGATCGACGACACGTGGCGCCTCGAACTGGAGGCCTACGGCCGCACCATGAACGGCCTCTTTGAACAGGATCCCTTCCTCCCCGACGAAGCCGGCATTCCTTATCCGGATCGATTCCACTTCGGCGACGGGCGGGCCTACGGTGCCGAGCTCCTGGTTCGACGTCGGGAGGGACGGCTCACCGGGTTCCTCAGCTACACGCTCAGTCGCACGGAGCGGCGCTTTCCCAACGTCAACCTCGACGAGGCCGACGAGCCGCAATACTACGTGCCCAAATACGACCGCACGCACAAGCTCACCCTCGTCGGCAACTATCGGCTCACCGACAAGTGGCGGCTCACCAGCACGTTCAACTACAACACGGGCCAGGCCTACACGAAGCCGAAGCTGCGCTACGAGCTCATCGATGGTCCGTTCCAGCCCCGCACCGAAACCCGAGGCGTGCTCGTGAGCCCCTTCAACAATGCCCGTCTACCGGCCTATCATCGGCTCGACCTTGGGGTGGCGCGCACCGGTCGCTTCTTCGGGATTGCCGACTACAAACTCCAGGTGCAGGTCATCAACGCCTATTCGCGCCGCAACATCTGGTTTTACCAGTACCAGAATCAGCCCGACGGGACCCTGGAGCGCACCGAGGTGCCCCAGATTCCGGTGCCGATTCCGAATCTGTCGTTCACCCTTACCTTCTAGACGTTCTTCCATGCTCGACGACGACCAACTCCTCGTTCCTTCCCCAAACAGACAATTCCTGAAGACGTGACTGCTCGCCGTTCTCTTCTTCTGTCCATTTTGCTTCTTTCGGTCGGGCTTCTCGGCTGCGACACCACCACGACGCAGCCGGAGTCGGAAGTCGTCGTCGAGGCGTACCTGGAGGCCCAGGCGCCGCTGCCGTCCATTCGTCTCACAAAGACCGTGAGCGTGGACGAGACGTATGATCCGGGCAGCCCGGAGGGCGCCGTCCAAGATGCGGAGGTGACCGTGGACCGTCTCACCTCCGACGAGGCGGTGGCCGAAACGGTGACGTACGCCGAGCACGACTCCGTGCCGGGCCTCTACACCCCAACGGACACCGCAATCGTTCAGTCTCAGTCGACCTATCGGCTTCGCGTCACGACGGCCGAAGGGGACGAGGTCACGTCGACCACCACGGTGCCCGGACCCGTCGACCTCGTAATGACCGAGAACGACACGGCCGTCTATCAGAGCGACCAGCAGCCCTCGATTACAATTCGACCGGGGCAATCCACCGTCGCGCAAGGGACGCAAAACGTGTTTACGTTTACGACGACCTCGCTTCTCGACTTCCGAAACACCCCGAGTGACAGTCTTCGAAGGCTGCTTACGCCCTTGTACAGAAACAACTTCGATCCCGAAGAAGACAGTCTCGAAGCGTTTCGCATTACCTCGTCCGGGTTGCTTAACGAGGGCAACTTCCAACGCAACGAGGACGGGTCTATCACGATCGATCTGCCCTGGTTGGCCGTTGCATTCTTTGGGCCCAACGGAGCGGCCGTGAACGTGGTGGACAAAAACTACTACGATCTGCTGCGCTCACAGAGCGTACAACAAGGCGGATTTGCCCCGGGTGAGATTCCAAACGTGATCGAGCACGTGGAGGGCGGAACCGGCCTCTTTGGCAGCTACGCTCGTGCCACGAACCGGGTCTTCATCTATCCGCCCGGAAGGAACTCTCAGTAGAGAGGACCGAAGGACGGGAGGCGTCTCCCGCTGGGGGGACGGGCCGGAGGAGGCCGTTCCCCAGCGAAGAGAGCCATCACGCGCCGCTGAATCCGGTCCGGATTCAGCGGCGGAAGGGCGGTCCCGACTGCCGTCCGAACGGAGCAGGTACACCTGTCCCCACGTCCAGACGGTCGTACTCTGCTACCCATTAGGCTTTCGACGGGTGCGGGCCTTCGATTTCCACCTGCATGCGCTCGCCCACATAGCCGCCCACGAGGGAAGCGAGCAGACCCACGAAAATGACGAGGAACATGCGGAGGTACGACAGGATCGACTGCCCGGCAAGAGTAAAGACGAACACGTCGATCAGGAGAATCAGCGTGATCAGGCCCGCTATAGCAGCTTCATAGGACGTGTCGCCCGGCGACCGAAAGGCGCAGACGTAACCGGTGGCCTGTAGGCCGAGGAAGACGACGAAGAGCATGACCCAGGCGTTGCCGGGCTCAAGAGCGGCGATCGGATTCAGGAACAGGCCGAAGAGCCAAATCACGAGGTTGGCAAGAAACAGGCTCACGGCCACCCCGAGAAAGACGCCGGCCACGATCCATCCCCACTCCAGGGCGGGCGATCCCGAGCCGGCATACGTTCGCTCAAGCTTTTCACCAGCCCAGGCCCCTGCAAAGGTGAAGACGAGTCCATTCATGAAAGAGATGACCATCATGTACGTATACGTTCCGTCTTCCACTAGCCCGCTAAAGCATTCGAGCTCGAGAGCGGTGATGATGAAGTAGGCGGCGATGGCGACGAGAATGGCGGCCAGTGCTGGCTCCATGACCGTCTCCCCCTCACTGAGATAGCCGTATGAGATGCCGGCAAGGATAAAGCCGGAGCTCATTGCGAGGAGCGGAAAGGTCGGAGCCCCGAAGGCGTTGCCGTTCATCCAGGTGAGTAACACGACGAAGACAACGCCAATGAAAAAAGATCCAACGATCGCTTTCGGATCGAAACGAAAGGCAGAACGGGTAGGCATTGGTTTGGTCGGAATCGGCTCGTGAAGAGATTGACGTGAACAGGGATGCGGCAGGTCAACAGATGGCGGTCCGAGCAGAGTAGGACCACATTTGCCGCCGGTACACCCCTTTAATATAAAAATGTGTATTGCAGAAGAAACCCCAGACGGCCATCATTTTCCGGATGTATCCCCAAAAAGGACGAAGAACCGGGTTAAATCCGCGTGACGCACCGGGGTGTGTTTGCGTCAAAGTGGGCGAGACGCTACACTAGAAACCGCCAGGATGCGGTTGGCTTTGAGGGGCTCGCAAGTGCCCTGTGTGGACCGGGCTCCCTCTACATTACCGGCGTCCCTGGGGATCGGGGTTTTTCGGTGTCCCTTCCTCTTGCCTTTTGTACCGACTGCTCATTCGTCTTTTCGTCTCATGGCTTCTTCCTCTGCTGCCCACCGCGTTGTCGTTACTGGTCTCGGGGCTGTTACGCCCCTTGGCAACACCGTTTCCGAGTTTTGGGAGGGCCTTCTGGCTGGCAAAAGCGGGGCGGCGCCCATCACTAAGTTCGACGCCTCGGACGTTCGCTCCAAGATTGCCTGCGAGGTCAACGACTTCGATGCCAGTCAGTACATCGACGAAAAACAGGCTCGGCGACAAGATCTGTTCAGCCAGTACGGCCTGGCCGTTGCGCATCAAGCCTTTGAGGATGCTGGTCTCGACACGGAGGCCCTGTCTTCCGAGACGCGTGACGAAATTGGTGTGGTCATGGGCACTGGCGTGGGGGGCAGCAACATCTTCGTGGACGAGGTGCTAAACCTCGAAGAAAACGGCGCCCGACGCATTTCGCCGTTCTTCGTGCCCATGATGATTAGCAACATGGCCGCGGGGCTCATCGCGATGGAGCATACGCTTCGGGGGCCCAATCACTGCGTGGTGAGCGCGTGTGCCACCGGCAACGACGCCATCACCGACGGCCTTCTGCTCATGCAGCAGGGCCACGCCCAGGCGATGCTCGTGGGCGGGACGGAGGCGTCGGTCAACGAGTTGTGCGTGGGCGGCTTTTCGTCGATGCGGGCCATGTCGACCCGCAACGATGATCCGACGTCGGCTAGCCGTCCATTCGATGCGGACCGCGACGGCTTCGTGATTGCTGAGGGGGCGGGGGCGATCTTGCTCGAAACGCTGG
>CAZTDC010000016.1:15746-21750 GCA_964612165.1 uncultured Salinivenus sp. | reverse complement strand
GTACCTTCTCGCAGCGGCCGTCGAGCAGGCTCGCGGCGCGGGCCGTCATGTCGTTCGCCGCGCGGCGCGTGAAGGTGAGCAGCACGATGCGCTCGGGGTTCGTGCCCGTCTCCACCAGGTAGGCCAGGCGGTAGATGAGGGTGCGCGTCTTGCCCGTGCCCGCGCCGGCCACGATGAGGAGCGGCCCGTCTCCGGCGGTGGCGGCGGCGTGCTGCTGGGGGTTGAGCTCGTCCTCGTAGTCGATCGTCAGATTCTCCGAGGAGGGACGATCGGGCTCCTCCTCCGACCGCAGCACGATTCGACGCGCCATGACAGCTGGAAAAACGGTGAGAAAAGAAGGGGCGAGTCTGAGAGGGCTGGGAAGAGGGCCGAATCTGGACCCTTTCCACACTCTCCCGTTTTCACGGTCATTGAAAGCATCCTCCGGCAGGGCAGAGCGAGAGAACCTCCGTCCCCCCGAAAGGACGTTCCCCATCAAATGGCCCTGTCGAGGAGCCCGAACACTCCCCGCCGAATGCCGGTTCATGGCTGTGCGAATACGGTTGACCGCACCGCGAAATCAAACCCCGTTGTCGGACGAGTGATCCGGGCACAGCAGGAGGTGTTGTCGTGCGAAGAGGCCGTGACCCTGAGCCGAGACGGTAGACATTGGCGTACGGCATTTCGTAGATTAAAAGGAGCCTGACGGGACCGGCCGTTTGAGCTGTATCGGTCCTGCTCGGGCCAGTGTGTGGGCCGCAGACTGGACCGGCGGCCGTCTGGTGGGGGTGCATAAGCAACCGTCCGGACCGGTGACAGGACAAACCGAGCAATCTCGGCACCGGTCCGACAACGTTGTGCACGACCACTAGCGTCAACCCTCGACGACGGATTGTGGGGACGGAGCGACTCGTCCCTTCCTCAAAGAGCGTGAATACCATGGGCAAAGTCATCGCCATTGCGAATCAGAAGGGCGGCGTGGGGAAAACGACGACGGCCATCAACCTGGCTGCGTCCCTGGCGGCGACCGAGTACTCGACGCTGCTCCTCGACATCGATCCACAGGCCAACTGCACCTCCGGCATTGGGCTCGAAGCCGAGGAAATCGACGCCTCGATCTACGAGGTTCTCATCGGCGAGGTGCCCGCGGCGGAAGCCGTCGTGACGACGGAGATGCCGTTTCTCGACATGCTCCCGAGTCACATCAACCTCGTAGGGGCTGAGATTGAGATGATCGACGAGATGAAGCGGGAGAAAATCCTGAGCAACGCGCTGCCCCAAATTCGCCGGAAGTACGACTTCGTCGTCATCGACTGCCCGCCGTCCCTTGGGCTCCTGACGCTCAACTCGCTCACGGCGGCCAACTCGGTGCTCATCCCGGTGCAGGCCGAGTACTTTGCGCTGGAGGGACTGGGCCAGCTGCTCAACACGATCAAGATCGTGCGCCAGCACCTCAACCCCGACCTCGAGATTGAGGGCGTGCTCCTCACGATGTTCGACACGCGCCTGAACCTCTCGAACCAGGTGGCCCAGGAGGTGCGGCGCTACTTCGGCGAGAAGGTGTTCGAGACCATCGTGCAGCGGAACGTGCGCCTCTCGGAGGCCCCGAGCTTCGGCAAGCCCGCCATCCTGTACGAGGCCTCCAGCAAGGGCGCGAAAAACTACATGGCGCTGGCTCGAGAGATTCTGGAGAAGAACCAGGAGTTCTTAGAAGATCATCACACCAATGAAAATGGGGAGGCCGGAAGCGCAGACGCCGCGGACTCCTCGACCGAGGACGATAGTGTGTCCGGGGCCATCGGAGAGCAGTCCGAGTCGGAAGAGACGCCGGCCGACGACTTTTCATTGTAAGTATTTGCTGCTCGGTAGGGTGAGAAGCGGAATCCAAAAGGGGGCTCGACACAGAGGCGTGATCCGTGAAGCGTGACCGATGGCAAAAAGTCTTCTCACGTATCACGATTCACGCATCACAAACTGAAGGCAGAGCCAGAGAACAGAGGCGGACCGTTCTCCTTGGCCGTTCCATTGTATAGTACTCACGCATCCTGACGCCCATTCAGTATGGCTGACAATTCGGCACTTGGAAAAGGACTCAATGCCCTCATCCCCTCCGACGAGCAGGAGGAGCAGACCGGTGCGGAGGAGGAGAGCGGAGAAGACGTTTCGGAGAGCCAGCTCTACCAGTTTGAGGACGGCACGCGGCTGCTGGGGCGCGTCGCCGAGGTGGCTGTGGAGCGCATCCGGCCCAACCCCTATCAGCCGCGCCAGGAGTTTAAGGATGAGGCGCTCGATGAACTCGCCGCATCCATTGAGGAGCTCGGCGTGATTCAGCCCATCACGGTTCGGGCCCTCGGCGACGGCCAGTTTGAGATCATCTCGGGCGAGCGGCGCCTGCGGGCCGCCCGCCGGGCCGGCATCGACCGCCTCCCGGCCTTCATTCGCGAGGCCAGCTCGGAGGAGATGCTGGAAATGGCGCTTGTCGAAAACGTCCAGCGCGAAGAGCTCAACCCCATCGAGGTGGCCCTCGGCTACCAGCGCCTCATGGAGGAATGCGGCCTCACGCAGGAGGCCGTGGCCGAGAAGGTGAGCAAGAGCCGCGCGACGGTCTCCAACTTTCTGCGGCTGCTGCGCCTCCCGCCCCGCGTACAGGCGGCGTTGCGCGACAAAGAGGTGGCCATGGGGCATGCCCGTGCGCTCATCGCGATTGACGACGAGGACGCGCAGGTGGAACTGCTGGAGGAAACCATCGAGGAGGACCTCTCCGTGCGCGAAGTGGAGCG
Source organism: uncultured Salinivenus sp. (assembly GCA_964612165.1). GTDB lineage: Bacteria > Bacteroidota > Rhodothermia > Rhodothermales > Salinibacteraceae > Salinibacter. The sequence continues at coordinate 18,991 of CAZTDC010000016.1, read as the reverse complement.
TCGGGCCCGCAACTGGCACGAGGATCAGGAGGAGGATACGTCGGCGGACGACGAGGAACCTGCACCCACTGCTCCCCCCGATCGGGAAGAGCTCCAACTCGAGGACTACCGCAGCAAGCTCCGCTCCCGGTTTAGCACGCAGGTGCAGATCACGCACAAGAAGGATGGAGAGGGCACCATTGAGGTGTCCTACTATTCCGAGGAAGACCTTGAGCGCCTTGTGGAGCTCATGATGGAGGAGTGATTCCCTTTCGTTGAGGTCCGCTGACGAAACGGCCCCATCCCACCGCCAAGAACGGCCGTCCCTCCGGCTCCATCGCTCCGCCCGGCGCCTGGTGCTGTTTAAACGATTCGCCGACCGATCCCCACCGATTCGTGCAGCGGCCTCTGGACACGTTTTTTGACGAACGGGGAGGTGCTGACCGACGCGATTGCGGAGTGTCGTCTTCGCGACTCGGTATGTCTCGCTTGTGGAGTCGAGTCGTTGTGATCCTTGGAGTCGTTCTCTTGGTGGCAGGGGTGGGGCCGAATGGGAGCCGGGCCCAGCCCGACAGCGTTCGCACGGAGATTCTGAAGCAGAAGGGCTTTCCCCCCAACCACTCTCCGAAGGGAGCCCTCTGGCGCACCGCCGCCGTGCCGGGATGGGGACAGTACTACAATCGGCAGTACTACAAAATCCCGTTCATCTACGCCGGCCTGGCGGGACTGGGGGTTCGCATCTACCGGGCCAATCAGCGCTATCTCCTCTTCGATCGCGCTCATCTCTACGGGCTCGGACAGGAGATGGACGGCGACAATCCGCATTCGCAGTACGAGAGCCAGTTCAACGAGGTCAAGGAAGAAACCTTTCTGGGTCAGTCTGTTCGACTGAGCGAGGTGCGCAACCAGCGGGACAAATTCCGGCGCCAGCGCGACCTGGCCATTCTCGGATCGGGGTTGTTTTATGCGCTCGTCCTGCTGGACGCGTACGTGAGTGCGCATCTTCTCACGTTCGACGTGGACGACGAGCTCGCCGTGCGCGTGCACCCGACCGGACACTTGGGCGGGGCATTGGCGCAGCAGGCCGGGACTCAGGGCCGCGCTCACGGGTACGCTCCCCCTGGGCGCAGGGCCTTGACGAACGGGCTCGGGATGCACGTGCAGGTGCGGTTCTAAGAATCTGTTTTGATTTTTGGCCCGGCGTAGACACACGTGCTTTCTATTCGTTGTCGTGCCAAAATAAGCGCACGGACGACAGCATAATAGCTGGGATGATCCTCACTGCAGTCGTTACGCCCTGCCAAGAGTCCGAAGATTGAAATCAAAACAGCTTCTAAGAAGCGAAGATTTCGGGGTGCGCTTCGAACATTGCTCCACCCCAATCCAGTTGGATCGTCCCCGTAACCTGGGGGCGGGAGGACCGAACGATACGTTCACTCACCCCTCTATCGACGTGACCGATCTCCGATACCTTCCCGATAACGACGACGTCACCACCTTTACGGCCACTGTTGAGGACGCGACCGACGACTACGTCATTCTCGACGGCACGTATTTCTATCCGGAAGGCGGCGGCCAGCCCGCCGATCGGGGGACGCTGGCGTGGGACGGCGGCTCGGCGACGGTCGTCGACGTTCAGAAGGAGCACGGGGACGTGCGTCACTACGTGGAAGACGTGGACGGTGATCTCCCCGAAGCCGGTGACGAGGTCGAAGGCCACGTGGACGAGGAGCGGCGCACCAAGCTTCGTCGGATGCACACCGCTCAGCACGTCGTGTCGAAGGTGGTGCTGGACGTCTTCGGGGCGCAGACGGCCGGAAATCAGATTCACGAGGATCGGTCGCGGATCGACTTTGAGCCCGCGGACTTCTCCGAGAACGAGGTGAACGCCATTGAGGCCCGGGCCAATGCAGTGCTTGATCAGGACCTTTCGGTGACGAAGTCGGAGATGGCCCGGGCGGAGGCGGAGGAGAAGACCCCGGAGGGCCGCGGCCTGCTCGACCTCATTCCCGACCACGTGGATCCGCTCCGCATGGTCGGCATTGGCGACTTCGACCTCTGCCCGTGTGGCGGCACGCACGTTGATCGGCTGAGTGAGGTCGGCCGCGTTCGCATCACGGGCCGGACCTCGAAAGGGGCCGACGTGGAGCGCATTGAGTTTGAGCTGGACGACTGAACGCCGAGTCCCATCGGTCTGCTCCGCACTGGAAACGGTCAAGTCCGGGTCTCATGCCTGCAACCGCCTTTTCTCCGGGCAGCGTCACGACGGTGTTCGTTCCGCAGGACAGCGACGCCTCGCTCGGCGTGAGTTTCGCGACCGCCGACGGGGTGACGGCGACCGTCGAGCGCGCGTCCGAGACCACTGTCGTTCTCGACGGACACCCGACAGCGGTTGAGCCCGTCTCCGGTGTACTCCGTCGTCTCGATGCGTCCGCGAGGGTCCAGCTTGAGAGTGACCTTCCCATCGGGTGCGGGTTTGGCGTGAGTGGGGCGGCCACGCTGGCCACTGCCCTTGCCGCCAACGTGGAATTGGGACTCGGTCGTGATCGGCAGAGGCTTTTGCAAGCAGCGCACCGGGCCGAGGTGGCGGCGGGCACCGGGCTCGGGGATGTGTTCATTCAAGAGCGGGGCGGGCTTGTGTGGGACGTCGGCAACGGCCTGCAACAGTCGGAGCGCACCGCCCGCATCGAGTACGCGTCGTACGGCGAGATCGCAACGGCCGAGGTGCTCGGCGACGAAACCGCGATGGACCGTGTCGTCGACGCCGGGACGGAGGCCCTCACCTCGGTCGATCCCGAGGGACCGCTCGCGGCCCTCTTCGATACGTCGTGGGCGTTCGCCAACCGCGTTAACTTTGCCACCGAGCGCGTGGCGGACACCGTGGGAGCCGTGCAGGCAGACGGGGGGGCGGCCACGATGGCGATGATTGGCGAGACGGTGGTGGCCACGGGCGTAGATGGTGCGCTCGATCACGAAACGCGAATCGCTTCTTCGGGGGCGACGGTCCGATGAAAGCGTGCTTTCGATCTTTTTCTCACTCAGACCCAGGTGGGTCTCATGTCGTCTCTCGAAGATCGCTTTATTGAGTGGCTTGGTCTTGGTCCGTTGGACCGCCGCATTTCCGGATGGATGCAGCGCAACGGGCACTTCGTGCTCCGGATGGGGCTTGGCGTCGTGTTTGTCTGGTTTGGATTGCTCAAGCCGCTGGGGATGAGTCCCGCCGAGGACCTGGTGCGGCGAACGGTGTACTTCGTCCCGCCGGACGT
>CAZTDC010000016.1:0-15646 GCA_964612165.1 uncultured Salinivenus sp. | reverse complement strand
GGCACCGTGCGCGAGCGAAGCACACCCGACGGGCGGCTGTGACAATGGGGAGCTCAGACTATTCCCGCATCATCAGGCTGAGGACGTACCAGAACATCAGGGCGATGGAGCTGAACAGCTCCAGTGCGGCGGCGACGTAGCGGTCCTCCGGGTAGTGATGGATGATGTTGGAGGTGTCGTAGAGGATGGCGGCGCCGGCGAAGCCGACCATCGCGACACTGAAGAACGTGCCGAGCTGGAAGCCGAAGAGCACGCCCGCCGCAATGAGCACGAGTGCGACGACGCCGCCCCACATTAGGACCGAGCGGAGAAAGCTGAAGTCCTTTCGCGTGTAGAACGCGATGGCCGTGAGGCCGCCGAAGCCCATGAGCGTCACGTACGCGGCGCTCTCGATGACCCCGCCGCCTGCCTGATAGTGCGCAACAAAGAGCAGGGGCACGAAGATGATCGACTGCGCCAGGACGAAGCCGCCGAGGGCCAGGTACTGCATCGGCAGCGACTCGGCACGGTGGGCCGTGCGGCTCGCGAGCCACCCGACCACCATGAAGCCGCCGAGCACCAGCAGCCAGTTCACGCCCAGCAGCGACTGGGCGATCGGTCCGGCGAGGCCCGTTTGGAAAAGAATCGTCTCGATCCCGGCAAAGCCGAGGATGGCGAGCACGACGTGCAGGTAGGTCCGCCAGATGAACGTAGCACGGGCAGAGACCTCCAGTTCGATTACGGGCGTCTGCTCCAGTGCGGCGGCATCAAATTGGGACGAAGTGGGCATAGACGGCAGATTGATGGAAGGAGGATCGGAAAACCGCCCAGTCTGGCGCGTCGGTGCAGAACCGCGGGCCAAAGACTGAGCCATCGGAAAGAGAGGACGGCGGCTGTCTATTCAATCTTGAGACGTCCATTGGGGGCCGGCCGGTACCGCCGAGAGGACAGTCCCCATCGTCACACGTCCCAGGTTAAGATGTCCTCTTCAGATTTCTCTTTGTCTTCCCACTCCTCGGCGTCTTCGAGGGGCGGGGTCTTTTCGGTGATGTTGTAGCCGAGCTCGCGCCACTGATTGGCCAGATACTCGTTCCACTGGGTGTAGTGCTCCCACTCTTCGGGGAGCTGGTCTTCCGGATAGATCGCCTCTACCGGACAAACCGGCACGCAGGCGTTGCAGTCAATACACTCGTCAGGCTGGATGGTTAAGAAATTGGGGCCCTCGTAGAAACAGTCTACAGGGCAGACCTCGACACAATCGGTGTACTTGCAATTGATGCAGGGCTCGGCAACGACGTAGGGCATACAGTCAAAAGAACCAGAGTAGACAGACGGTACGACGCGGGAGAACCGGCGTCAGTTCGCTAGTGTCATAGCCAGTGTATCACGTTCAGTTCCAGTGCCAAAGGGGGGGCGGTGCGGCGTGCCATCGGGCGGGCGTCGGGACCCGATCGAGGGCGAAGACGGGGGCGGTGGAGCAACAGCTACGAATTGGGGGACGCCGATCTCGGCCGACCGCAGGGGATAGATCAGAGCGACGAGTCCGCGTCGGCGGGAAGCGGGCGGCGCTCCAGCTCTTGTTCTAGCTCCTGAATCCGTGCCTCCTTCTTCTGAACGGTTTTTTCGAGGCGTTCGACGTCCCGCTGAAGGGACTCGTTGCGGTCGGTGAGCCGCTCGTTCTCCGCACGAAGACGATCGTGGGTGTTCGTGGCCGTGTCGATTCGGTCGGCGAGCCGATCGAGGAGGTTCCCAGCGGTCGACGCGACGGGGGTAGCGGGGCTGTCCTCGTCGTAGGACTGGTGAAGCCAGAGCTCCAGTCGAATCTCATCGAGGGCCCGTTCCAGAGCCGAAATGAGCTCGGTTGCCTCCTCAAGGGGGGGCTCCGCGTCCGCGGATGATGCCGATGTGTCGGTGGGCGAATCGGATGCCGTTTCTGGCCGGGCGCGCAGCCGTCGCTGCATCGCGTTGAACGCGTCCATCAAATCGTCGAGCACCTCCATCCGGTCGAGGGCGTTCTCCCGCTGCTGCTCTCTGTACTGGCGAACCTGACGGTGAAGGTCTGCAATGTGGGTAACCGCGTCGGAGAGACCGTCCACCCCATACCGCTCCAGCCGTTGCTTGACCCGGTAGTGCGACCGAAGTAGTCGCTTCATTGTGCGGATTTGCCTGAGCGCCCCGTCCGGATGGCGGGCGCCGACCTCGCGACACAGAACCTCCGTAACCTCCTGTGGGGAAGGAGACACAGAAGCAGTCAACGAGGTGACTTGATTCTGGTTGGCCTCGTCGGTCATACCTGGGAAGAGGAGGGATGTGCGTACTGGCTGACCGTTACGCGGACGCCGACCGGACGGTCCGTAACCGCTTGAGAGGGGCGGAAGACGTAACACTACCGTTTCCGGATGAGAAGCCAGTTGCGCCCCTCCTCGTCCCGCTGCATTCGCACATCGACGAGGGTCGGACTCATCTTGTACGTGAAGGTGTATGTGAAACGATCGTCGAGCGAATTCTTCTTCACCCCCTTCTTGAAGCGCCCGTGGAACAGGCGGTTGCCGCTACAGGGAGCCAGCTGCGTGAAGAAGTTTTTCCCGAGCGCGTCTTCGGGGGCCACGTCCGCAAGGTTTGACTCGTACTGGTTATAGAACTGGACAATTCCTTCGTCGTCGACTTGAACGATGCCGAACGGCGCGTTGTCGAGCGTCTCGCGGGGAAGGTCTCCAAGTTGGTCCACGAGATCGTCGTCCGCGAAACGGAGGGACTGGTCGGCGCTCGCCGAGTCGCCGCCGGCGGCGTCGAACGAATCGACGACCTGAACGTCAGGCTCGGGGGAGCTAGCGGTGTTGGGGGCGTCCGGTTCTTCGGTGTCCTCCTCGGTGTCGGAGTCCGGAAGGTCCTTCGACTGGAGGAACGAATAAAGGTCAGGCTCGGAGTCAGACATAGGTACACAAAGTGGGAGTGGTAGGGAGCAACTCGGTTGGGACTTAGGCGAGGGCTGGTCGGAAGAGCAGCCAGTTGGGGGCATCCGGTCCTGCCCGATAGAGGTGGATGAAGTACATGGTCGGCTGGTCCTCGGGCGTGATGAAGGTGTACGGGAAGCGGGCGTCCATTTTGCCCTGTTCGACGCCGTTCTTGAACCGGCCGAGGAAGAGGGCATTGGTCGTGCTGGGAACCTCTTCGAACAGCCGGGTCCCCACAATGCGATCCCGCGAACGGGACTCCCTTAGGCCTGGGAATTGCTGCCCGTCTTCGTTGAGGGCTTGAATCGTGCCCTGGTCGTCGAGGCGGATTGCCCCAACCGACAATGCATCCAGGTCCGAGGAACGCATGTCGTCGAGATCGTCGGGGGCCGAGGGCAGCAGGGACGGCGCCGCCTCGACGAAGGGGTCGTCGTTGGCCGCCTGGCTCGACTCGACGTCGGAAGCAGGGAGCGATTCCCCGCTTTCCCGAAACGGATCACGGTGCTGTCCGGCCTGGCTGATGATTTCGGAAACGTCGGTCGTCCCGAACTCGGTGGCGAGCCGCTCCATTCGCTCCTGACACTTGGCGTGTTTCTGCTGCACGGTCTGCAACTCGTCCTGCAGGTCGTCAATGTGCGTGGTGGCCTCCTCGGCGCTTTCCAGTCCTCGACGCAGGAGAGCCTCTTTTTCCTCGTAGAGCGATTCGAGCTGGTGCCGCATGCTGTTGACCTTCATCCGCAGCTCGGGGGGAGATGCATTGGACGGGTCGCCGGCCTCGTTCGTCGCGGCGGACGGGGCGGGATCCTCCGTCGAGTCCGTTTCCCAGTCGGTGTACGTTTCGTCGAGCTGGGCCGTGAGGTCTTCGACCATCTCGATGACCTCGTCGGCGTCGGACACGCCGAGGGCCCGCTTCAGCTTTTCCTGTTCTTTGTAGAGGGTCTCCAGCTGTTGGAAGGTGTCCTGTTGCTCGGGACGGTCTGGTAGGTCCTGCAGCGCCTCTTGCTCCTGGTAGAGCTCCTGGAGCTGGCTTTCCATGCTCCGGATCATGTCGACGGCGTCCTCGACGCTGGAGAGACCCACTTCGTTGAGCGCTTCTCGTTCAGCGTACAGGGTCTGAAGTTGCGAGTCCAGGTTTTGGACGAGGGCGGTCAGTTCGCGGGCCTCGTCGAGCGACGAAATGCCGAGCACATCCTCGATGGCGTCCAGACGCTCGGCGCGGTCGGCCAGCGCGTCCCGCTCCGTTCTGAGGTCCTCGAGATGCGAGCGAAACGAATGGATGAGGCTGCGGACGGTCGTGTCGTCGTCGGGGTCTGGTAGTGCAGACCGGCCTTCGTCGAGAAGATCCTGAATGTGCTCGGCGAGGACGGTGACGGACGAGGACGCATCCTCCCCCTCCGGAAGCGGAATGCCGAGCACGTCTTCGAGGGTCTCGATCTGCGCCGCTACCGACGACGCGGTATCGTGTTCGTCGTACAGGTCCACGAGCTGCGCCTCCATGTTTTCAATCATCTCGAGAGCCGTTTCCGGCGTGAGATTCGAATCGGCCAGTTTCGCGGTTTTGTCCTGCAACCGATTCAGCTTCTCGCTCATTCGTCGCACGAGCCGGTCGAGCTCTCGGGCCTCCGACGGATTGGAAATGCCCAGGATGTCGGCGATGGATTGTTCGCCCGTTCCGTTTTGGGGGGGGGACGACCCCTCCTGCGCGACACCCCCGTTCTGGGAGGTCTCCGCCATACCATAAAGGTCGACCAGCTGGTCCTCCATACTGTCGATCATGGCGACGGCCTTGTTCGCGTCGAGGTCGTGCTCCACGAGCGTTTCGTGCTCGTCCACGAGGTCTTCAAGCTGTTCGTTCATCTCGAACACGTACGAGACGAGTTCACGGGCTTCTTCTGCGTTCGACACTCCAAGAATGTTTTCAATCTTGTCGGGGATATCGACGGCCTCGGTTCGTGGAGGGGGGCTCTGCTCGTCGTAGAGTTCTGTGTCGCGGAGCGTAGTAACCTGCTCGTGGGCCGTTCGAATGAGGCCGGGCAGGTCGTCAAGAGAAGGGTCGGGGGACGAAGAATCTGCATTGACTTGAGCAGCGACGGCATCCAATCCCTCGACGACATCTTGGGCCAGGCGACGAAGCTCCTCCTTCTCGTCCTGCGATTCCAGGAGGGGCGGCTGCGAGGCGGTGTCCGTCGTGTCCTCCTCTCGGGAGCGAAGACGGTCACACTCCTTCTGCAGACGATCAATTTCGCCGAGGGCCTCCTGGCTACTCATGAGCCCGGCCTCGGCCAGGGTCTCCTTCTCCTCGTACAAGTTCTCGAGTTGCTCGCTGAGACTCCGAACACGTTCCTGGGCCTCCGGCAGGCTCGTCGCGTCGAGCTGGTCGAGTAGAATTTCGGTTTCGGGGTGGAGTTCGTCGGTCTCCGACCGCTGGGGCGCGTCGGGTTCGGGCTGATCGGCGAGGTCGGCGTTCTGGCTCCGAAGGCGTTCCAACTGGTCGCGCATCTCTCGGAAGGCCGTCCCTGTGTCACCCTCGTCTTCGGCATCCGTCGTCTCCTGAAGCGTACGAACCCGTGAGACGACCTTCTGAGGATCGGACACGTCGAGAATTTCAGCCAGAACCGCCCACTGCTCTTCGTACCACTCCGGCGAGGGACGGTCGCCGGGCGGGTTGCTCCCGTCGGGAGAAGAGCCTGTACCTTGAGAAGGGGCCATGGGTCTAAGTCGAATCTGAAAACGTCTCTACGTAAAGCGTAAACCAAGGATGACTTCTACGCATCAGGCATCGGAAGGGTGCCCTGAAAGGCTCACACACGCGTAATCTTTGGAGTATGAGTTCCAGTTCCTGTGAACGCCGGTCGTGGAGACACCTTGCTTGCCGGAGCCGCAGGGACCCGGTACCGAAGCGTCGTCCGGGTCGGATCGCTTGGTAGTGAGATCAAAAGTCATACCTGACTTTTCTAGGAAGGGGACGAGTCGCGATTCGCAGAAATAAAGGTCCATCAGTGATGACGGAACACAAAAAATGTGAAGCTGATGGCGAGTATGGATTCATTGAAAGGCGCTTTTGCTGAAACATTTCTATCACAAAACTTGAATCCTCGTTTCTTTTTGTTCACGATTCAGGGCAAATCGTAACTTGTATCGTAATTTTGTAATCAGGAGCGAGCAAGCCCGAGCCCAATTATTATCCGTGTCGGGCTTCCAGGATCAGGAGTGCACACGGCTGATTCCGGCAGTTATGGGATTGCGAGCGGGGGCACATCTGCTCTACAGCCGCTAAGAACTGATTCTAAAGAGATTGATGCTCCTCTGGTCCGTGACTGAGAGAAGCGGCCGAGTTCGAGAAGCACATATCTTCGATCCGGAAAGTGCGGCCGGTTCGTGGTGGCACCAAAGTTGTAGCATGTTCTTACCGAGTGAGCAAGCGATGCTGAGTATGCCAATCAGTGTTTTTCGCCCCCAATACAAAACTGCAATCAGGATTGCGCTGAGTACTGTGGCGCACCGAAGTGACTTGCGTTTCCTCCTTCTGTAGGGAGATTTTTTCAAATAGGCTCTACCATACCCATGAAGAATCAAGTATCCGATCGTCCTTCCCCGAGCGACCACGATTTCGAAACCCGTGTGGCGATTGACGTGATGTTCGAGGCGCTTTCCCACATTCAGGCCTCGATTGATGCCTCTTCCGAGAAGGAGCGCGTCGAGTCGTACCGGAAGTTTAAGGAAGCTCTCTACGAACGATACGATCATCTGCTTGAGAAGCGCCGTGAAGAAGAGATCTCCACCGGGGCAAACGGGACGGATCCCTCCCTCGAAACGGTCAAGGAAAACGGACACGCGGACGACCGCCGGCCCGAAGAGGCAGCGGATGGCGACGAGGACACGCTCGGTAAGCTCTGGCCGGCCGTTTCGGACAAAAACAAAACGCTGGACCAATAGCGCCTCCTTCCCGCCCCCCCACTGTCGCTTTCTGCACGGTCAGCTGTACCGCCCTATCAGCAACATTCCATCGACCTATGCACACTCGTCTGGTTCGGGCAACCCTACATTTCCAGTACGCGATGGGTGCGGTTTTTCTCTCCGCTTCCGTCCTGCTCGTTCCGTTCCGCGAGGACAATCTCTGATTGCCGAAGATCTTCCCCCGACACCATGCCCAAAACAGTCGCGGAAAACGAAAAAGTCGCCTTCGTCCACGAGCGCATCTATGAGGCTTTGCATGACCGGCTCGATGAGCGATGGGAGGAGGTGCTCGTGGAGTGGGAGACGGCCTCCCCGAAACAACAGAAGATGGTGGAGACCTACGTCTCGGGGCTGCGAAGCCGAGCCTGGAGAACGCTCAGTGAGATCCGCTCGGTGGATGATCTCGAAACGGGCTTGGCCATTCAGTACGTCGAACTCAAGGCCCGGTGGACCATGCTGAACACACAGATACAGAGTCAAACGACAAAAGGAGGCACCCCCGATGAGGAATTGATCTACCGCGCCACCTGTGTGAGCCTCATCATTGAAGCCCTCGAACCGCTCCTCCGTCAGGAACAGGTCGAGGCACTTACCGACCGATTGAACGCCTCTGTGCAGTAGAAGGCGGTTCATCAGTTATAATCTACCTGGTCGCGAGAGAGCCCCAGTTCCTCGAACAGTGTCAGCCAGTAGAACTTGATGTCCTGCGCGTGGGGTTTGGTGGCCAGCGTCCCTAGAAGAACGCGAACCTGAGCGTCTTGCAGGCGGTCTGGATTCAGAATCATGAAGGTGTCGAGCGTGTCGGCGTCGGCCTGCGCCCACCGTTGCGCCTGCGCCCGGGATTGCGGGGGGCGTTCGTCGAAGTTCCGCCGCCCCGGGCCCGGCATGCTCTCGAACATGTCGCTGAGGTAGTACAGGTGTTTTTCCCCGGCGTTTTCGGCCAACTCGGTGCTGGCCACCCCCAGGGTGCCCCAGAGGTCCGTCCACCTCGAGGACGTAGGGGGTGGCGAGGCGAGGAAGTTCTGAAGGCGGGTCGTGGCCTTCTGCAGAAACTGTTCGATCTCGTTTTGGAAGCGGGCCTTTTCTAGGGCCTGCTCGTCCGAGAACTCTTTTTCCTCAAGAGGATCAACGTCGTTAGTGACGTTCACCCGATGGGCTTTGCTAAGGGTCTTTTCGTGGACGAGGAAGAGGCTGAGCCGGTCGCCGGGCCGGTCCAGGTGCTGGTGGACGATGTGGCGCAGGGAGTCCGCGAATAGGGCGCGGGCGCTCGTGTCACCGGCGGCGCTCACGCTCTGGTCGAGGAAGACAAGCGTGTGGGTGAAGGCCGGTTCATTCTCGTCGGGGGACGACTCGGACCCGCAACCCGAGAGCCCGCCCAGGATCAGAATGCCGACGACGAGAACGAGACCCATCGACCAACGGGGCTCCGGCCGCCCGCCGCGGCATCCCGGGTAGAGACAGGTAACGGCGGTGCAAACAAACGCCTTCATGAAAGCGGACCGGTCCGGAGGGGAGAGCACGCCGGTAGACGGGGACGATCGGTTACGAAAACGGCCACGGGAGAGTAGAGAGGAAGGTGCCTGGGTGCCAACTGTCCCGGTCGTTTTGTTGCTGCCTTTCCGTGCGGCCGGCGGAGGGAGCGGCTGCGAGCGAGGGGGCGCCGTCTCCAAGGGGAGACGAGCCCGGTGCGTCTCCGTCCGACGCGGCGTCGGCCCCGTGCCGGTAGAGCGCCTGCAGGCGCTGGCTATGGACCTCGGCCCGTTTGTTGCGGAGGGTCCGGCGCTGGGACCGGAGGCGATCCCGGCGCTCGCGGAGCGTGTCAAGGGACGCCGTGTCAGCAAGCAACTGCTGCTGGCGTTTCATCTCGGCGCGGCGGGTGGGAATTTCCTCCTTCAACGACCGCAACCTCTCCATCAGGGTTGTGCGTCGAGCCTGCAGGCGCCGGTGGGTCCGGTACAGTCGGAAGCGCAGGTGGTAAGCCTTCCGGGCGTGTCGGAGGCCGATGCCCAGGCACACGGCGCCCGCCAGGGCGAACAAGACGCCGGTCAACGCAAAGGCCCAGTACGTAAGCGGCCCGTCAATAAGATTCTGCTGAAGGGTGCTTATCTGGCTCTGAATCTGCTGGATGGCCGCCGGGTCGGAGGTCTCCGTCAGCTCCTGGGTGAGCTGCTGGATGCGGCTGTTGGTCGCAAAGGCCGACGAACGGAAAGCGCCCAGCACCCAGAGCGTGCCGAGGGCGCCGAGCGCGCAGACGGAGATGACGCCGGCAAAAGCCCTCGAATTGCCGGCCCAGTATCGGCGCTCGACCAGGCGGTCGTAGGCCGGCTTCAGCAAGACAGCCAGCATGGCGAGGCCGACTGCAAAGATCCACTGCTCGGCATCGCCGCGCAGCTTCAGGGCGTTGGCAACGATTTCGCGTGACATGATGACGTCCCCGGCGACGAAGAACGCGCCGGCAATGGTATAGAGGAGGGCGTACAGCGTGGAGCCGTGCTGCTGGGTGGCCGCCTGCTCCTGTTCGACGGCCTCGATGCTCGTTTCCACATCGTCGAGTTGATCCTTCGTCCGTTCACGCTCCCCCTGCAGGTCCGACACCTCGGTCTTAAGTGCGGCAAGGTCGCGGCGGGCCGATTGCACATCCTCGATGGTGGACTCGACCTGTTCGATGCGGTCGGCCAACGTGTCGAGCTCCTCTTGGATGCGTGCTTCGGCCACGCCCTGCACCAGAACCGACTCGTACGCGGCGGGGGCGTCGGGGCCGTCCGCTCGGCCCTGTTCCTCGACCCGTTCGAGGGAGGGGACAAGCACCGCTGGGGAGTCGGACGCCGGTTCGAGAGACGGAGGCACGTTGCCACCAGAGGAAGAGTCCGAGGACATGGCACGTATTGCGAAAGAAAGAAAAAAGCGCCAATTCAGTATACGACGAATGCAGGGCGAGAGCAATCCTGTTCCCCGGCCAGGGCCAACCGGCATCGTTCTTGTCGATTCGTAACAAAAAGGGAATCTTCGGCGGCGGTTCGTCGCGTTCGTTTGGGACGTGGCTCCTTGCAAGTGCGGGGGTTGTGGGCAGGGAAGGGCCTGTGCTTGTTCTGAGCGCCCTTTTTGCGGCGGAATGTACGGGCCCGTTCAGCAGACGAGCGGTCCCGGACGGGCCGTTTCTGTTCCGGTGTCAGAATGTAACCTTCAATTCCGTCCGGAACGGCGGGGAGGGATGAGGTTTTGAATCTTATGTCCAAAGCCAAAACTCCCGGAGCGGGGGCGCGTGGGAGGGCACTTTTTCTTTCTTTTTGCCAACTGTTGAGCCCATCATGTCTGATGCGAGCGACCGATTGAAGGACCTCCGACGAGAGATTGAGCACATCCAAGAGGCCAGTCGAGAGCGGTTGCGGGAGCTGCGGGACGAGACGACCGCCATCCGAAAAGCGGTAGGGACGATGATGACCACCGCTCGGGAGGAGCTGGCGTCGGCGGCCCAGGCCGACAAGCAGGCCCGGGCACGGCGCCTCCGTGACCTCCGCGAGGACGTGCGGACGACCCGAAAGGAGGTGGCGACCCTTCTCTCCACCCTCCGAAAGGAACGTACCGAGGCGGCCGAGGCGAGCCGCGCCGAGCGTCCCGAAGCCGCAGCGGCTGCCCGTGCCTTCGTCGAGTCCGTGCGCGAGGAGGTGGCCGGAATGAAGCGTGACCTTGCCGCCGAGCGCGAGCAACGGGTGTCGGGGGAGCAAGAGAAGCGGCGCGCGTTTCTGGCGGACGTGAAGCAGTCCGTGCAGGACATTTTATCGTCGGCGCGGCGGGCGCGGGAAAACCTGCGGGCGGACCTGGCGGAGAAGGCGGGCCGCTGGCGAGAGCAGCGCACCACCCAGACCACTGCCCGTTCCGACGAGCCCGAGAGAGAAGGCGCGTCGTCCGCGGAGTCGGACTCGGCGCCTAGTCGATCGGCGTCGCCGGGGGAGTCGGAGGCCGTTCTCGACGACCAGCCGGCGTCGGAGGTGGACGACACGGCCGACGAGACAGACGAGGAGGACGAACCGCTCTCGGATCTCCTCGAACAGGCACGCTCGGGAGCCGCAGCGTCTCAGGAAACGGATCAGGAAGAGGAAACGGCGCAGGACGAGGAGGAATCGGAGGGGATTGACGTGGACGACGTGCGGGAGGCCCTTGCCGACGACGAGGACGCGGACGACCTGACGAATATTCAAGGCATTGGCCCCAAGATGGCCCTCCGTCTCCGGAAGGCGGGCATTCGGACCTTCGAGGACCTGTCCGAGATCACGCCGGATCGTGTTCGGGAGATCATGGGCGGCTTGCCGTCGTTTGCCAATGTTGAGGCCTGGATCGAACAAGCCGACGAACACGCCGACGATTCCGATTCTTGATGTGAGGTCGCCCCATGTTTTTGATCGACGATCTGTTTCTGGCGCCCTTTCGCGGCATCAAGTTTGTCGCGGAGGCGGTTCACGACGCGGCCCAGGATCACATCGAAAATCAGCGTCAGGCGCTCCGCGACGAGCTCAACGACCTGTACATGCAACTCGACATCGGGGAGATTACGGAGGAGGAGTTTGAACGCCGGGAAGCGGAGATCCTCGATCGCCTGGAGGCACTTGAGGAAACCGAATCCGAGCTCGAAGGGAGCGGCGACGATCAGGGGAAAGGGACCCAGTCGACGGAGGCGTCGGGCGAGGAGGGGACGGATGACGAGGAGGATTGACCCGTGATGAATGACTCTCGCCCGGCATTCCTGACGGACGACCTCGACTGGATCCTGTTTGGGGGGAAGGGGGGTGTGGGAAAGACGACCTGCGCGGTCGCAGCGGCACTCCACCGCGTCCAGCGAGAGGGAGAGAGGGTCCGGTTGCTTTCAACAGATCCGGCCCACTCCATCCGCGATAGCCTGGCCGGATCGGCACCGCCCGATCGCCTCACCGTGCAGGAGTTCGACGCCGAGTCGGCCCTTTCAGCTTTTCGGGAGCAGCACCGAGAAATCCTGCACGAAATCGTTTCCCGGGGCACCCTCTTCGACGACGAGGACATCGGGCGGCTCCTTGACCTCGGCCTGCCGGGGCTGGACGAACTCATGGCCTTTCTGCATCTGGGCAACCACCTCGATCCCGCCCCTGCAGATACCCTCGTCATCGACACGGCACCGACCGGCCATACGCTTCGCCTGCTCGACACGCCCGATCTCTTCCGGGCGTGGCTCGGCGTGCTTGACGCGATGCTCGAAAAGCATCGGACCATGAAAGCGGCCTTCGCCCGGGCGGCCGGCCCAGATGCCCTGGACTCGTTTATCGAGGACATGACCGCCCGCGCCGAGCGCGTCGCCTCGGCCCTCCGCGACCCGGTCCAGTGCCGCTTCGTGGGCGTCACGCAGGCCGAGCCCCTGGTGCTTGCCGAAACAGTCCGGCTCGCGGACGCGCTGGCGGACCGCGATCTGCCGGTGCGCGAGTGGCTCGTCAACAAGCTGCCGTGGGGGACGGATGGGCCGGCGTCCGGGGCCGTCCGACCGCTACATGCCCACCGCGATCGCCTGACGGCCTTCGGGCTGTGGGGACTGCCGGCCTACGAGGCCGAGGTTCAAGGGCGCGACCGCCTGCTGCAACTTTGGGACGACGTCGTTCTCCTCGACCTGGACGGGCCGGACGACTCGTCCGCGCCAGACGCCGGTGCGCAACCCACGGAGCCGCCCGCCGTTCCCCGGTCGCTTCCGACGCCGAAGGCCCAGTTCCTGCTGGTTGCGGGGAAGGGCGGGGTTGGGAAGACCACGATGGCCTGTGCTACGGCTTTGTACCTGGCAGACCAGCGGTCCGGCGACGACGTGATGCTTCTTTCCACGGATCCGGCCCACTCGCTGTCCACGGCGCTCGGCCATTCGCTCGGCGACACGCCGACGAGGGTGGCGCCCGGCCTGGACGCTCTCGAGATCGACGCCACGGCCCGATTTAACGCCCTTCGCGAAGCGTACGTCGACGAGGTGCGCCAGTTTTTCCGGCAGGCGACGGGTGAGCGCGTAGATCTGACCTACGACCGGCCCGTTATGGAACGCTTGCTCGATCTGGCGCCGCCGGGCGTGGACGAGATGATGGGCTGGACGACGGCGATGGACGTGCTCGACGACGACCAGTACGGGGTCTGCGTTCTGGACGCCGCCCCCACGGGCCACTTCGTTCGGCTCCTGGAGATGCCCCATCTGACGGAGGAGTGGCTGCGCGCCTTCTTTCACATCCTCCAGAAATACAAGCAAGTCATTCGGCTGCCGACCCTGTCGGACCGTCTCGTCCGGTTGTCGAAGCAGACAAAACGCGTCCGAAGCATGCTGGAGGGCGAGGGTGGAGCTGTCTATGGGGTGACGCTCCCCACGGACATGGCCCTCGCCGAAACCCGTGACCTCGTGGAACACGCCAAGCGGCTCGATGTCGAACTTCCCGCCGTAATTCTGAACAGGGTGCCCCCTGAAGCCCGGGGGGAGAATGGGGGTGCATCGGTCCACACCGACGCCTACGATGCCTTCCGAGACGACTTTTCGGCCCAGGCGAAGGCCGTGGTGACGGACGGGCGTCCGCCGCAGGGCATCGAGGCCCTCCATCGGCTCGGCCGGCATCTCTACTCAGAATAGAAGGTCCCCGTTTGTCCCAGTCGCCCGATTGTCCCTCATGAGTCGTTCCCGGCTTCGCACCAACCGCGCTGAACTCGCCGAAACCCTCGATCGGGTCTTGCACAAAGGGGCGGTGTTGCGCGGCGACATCGTGATCTCAGTGGCCGATGTGGATTTGCTCTACCTCGATCTGCGTCTGTTTTTAAGCACAGTCGACAAGGCCCTCGAGAACAGCGGCGATGCGCTCGATCCTCCCCCTGACTCATCCGATGCTGCCCGTGCCTGATTCGTCCCCTGCCGAGGTCCGTTCTGAGGCGTCCGACGCCGATGCGCTGGACGTTGCCGATCCGCCGCGTCAAATCCAGCTCGATGGCGATTCCCCCACCAATGGCCTGGCCCGGCTGGTGCTTACGCTCGTGAAGCTGCTTCACGACGTGCTCGAAAAGCAGGCCATCCGCCGCATGGAAAGCGGTCGATTGACGGAGGAGGAGGTGGAGCAGGTGGGCCAAACCCTGAAGCGACAATCGGAAGAGATTGAACACCTCTGCGACGTCTTCGGGCTGGAGACCGGCGACCTCGACCTGCCGATCAGTTTAACTGCCTCCGATATTGAATGAGACTGCCGCCCTCCCGCCCGGCCCCATCGGCGCCGTGAGCGAGCCCCCGCCGTTCCGTTTTTTCCACTCTGATTTCGTTCTGACTGCTTATGTCTTCCTCCCCTCAGCGCCGAACTGTCCGCGGCCCCCAGTCGGACACCCTTGCCGACATCCTGGAGCGTGTCCTCGAAACCGGAATTGTGGTGGCCGGGGACATCCGCGTCAACCTCAACGACGTTGAGCTGCTCACCATTCAAATCCGGCTCCTGGTGTGTTCGGTGGACAAGGCCGACGAGATGGGCATTGACTGGTGGAAAAACGCCGATTATCTCTCCGAAGCCCAGGTAAAAAAGACGGACACTGGGCACACCGGCGCGGACGACGACGCGCTGGAGCAGGTCAATCAGCGTCTTGCGCGTCTGGAGGAGCGCCTGGAGGCCCTCGATAACAACAATGGGGACGACGCGCCTGATGACGGCGAATCGTCGTAAGGCACACAAGCCCGTTCCAATAAATGGAAAGATGGAACGAGACTGAAAAGAAGGGGATTCGTCCTTTCGGTTGTTTGTGGTCAGTCCCTATCATGGTCTACATATTGTAGGGTATAGTGTAGCCTGCTGATGTCAAGCAGCGGAATGATTCGTTGACGACCGCGCGGGCGTCTACGCACACACCCCGCTTTCACCGACACTTACGAAACAGAAAGAGGTATATCTCCATGGCTGAAGTGCAAAAATCAACTGACGCGAGTGGTCTCGCAGAAGTCGTTGATCGCATTCTCGACAAAGGAATTGTCATTGATGCCTTTGCTCGCGTTTCCCTCGTTGGAATTGAACTCGTTTCTATCGAGGCCCGGGTGGTCATTGCCTCGGTCGAAACGTACCTGAAGTACGCGGAAGGCATTGGCCTGACGGCGACGGCCGCTGCCCCGTCCTCGCAATAGATGGAATGGCGGTGGATGAACTGTCCACCCGATTGCTAGACGGCGAAGGAGGGTCTCACGGGCAATTCCAGCCAGAGCATTGGCTCGTGACGCCCCGTAAGACTCTCCTTTTCTTGTAGATTGGACGGTTCCCCCGGGAGAGAATGCCGCCGCTGGGGACCGCCCTGCATCTCTGCCCGACGTCTCGCGAATTGCCCGATGGAAGAGCCTGATCTTCAAACGCCCACAACGGTTCGTGTCGAGGATCGCGGGGATGCGTTCGTCCCGAAGGCGAGTGACGAGTTTGTCACCACGCCGGAAATTGAACGCATCACCGATCGGTCCCTCGCCTACATGGATGCAGGCTATCCGGTTCACTTTACCGGCGTGGCGGGGACCGGCAAGACGAGCCTCGCGTTTCACGTAGCCTCTCGACTTGGCCAGCCGGCGGTCCTCCTACACGGAGACGACGAGTTTGGTCGGTCCGATCTCGTGGGCAGTGAGGTGGGCTACCGCAAGTCCAAAGTCGTCGACAATTTTATCCGCTCGGTTCTGAAGACCAGCGAGCAGGTACAGAAGATGTGGGCAGACAATCGCCTCGCGAAGGCCTGCCGGGAGGGCTACACGCTCATCTACGACGAGT
>CAZTDC010000015.1:0-22240 GCA_964612165.1 uncultured Salinivenus sp. | reverse complement strand
GTCGCAACGGTTGTCGGAAACGGAGACCGGTAGCCCTCTCCGTTTCGTCCTCCGCGTCAGGCCGTCTGCTCGTTGTACACGGCCTCAATACAGTCGGCCAGGGAGAGCCCCCAGTCGAAGTTGAACGCCTCAAAGCCGTCTAGGACCTCCTTCTGCTTCATTTCCTCGAGCGAGGCGCCGGCCTGCCGCTGGTTCTGGACGTACTCGTTCAGGGTCGAGAGAAAGTCGCGCATCACGAGCAGATCCTCGCGTCCGCCCGTCGGCCCGTACTCGGGATTGGCGTGGCCGTGGATGACGGTGGTCTCGTCGTCGAGGTTTTCGTGGATGGTTTCCAGCACCGAAATCCAGTTTTGCGAATCGGCTCCACCCCCTACGTCGATGTACGGATAGGCGCGGTTGAACACGAGATCGCCCACGTGTGCGACGTTGGCCTTCTGGAAGTGGATCACCGAATCGCCGCCGGTATGGGCGGGGCCGTGGTAGCGGAGGGCAATCGTCTCGTCGCCGACCGACTCCGACCACTTCTTTTCGAAGGTCTCCGTCGGATAGGTCTTCTTTTCGGCTTCGCCCTCATCGGCGGACTGGCGCATGAGGTCGGGGACGTTGGCGTGGGCGACAATCCGGTCCGTATGCTCCGCAAAGACGCCGTTGCCGCCGGTATGGTCGCCGTGGTGGTGCGTGTTGATGACGAGGTCGAGCGCGTGGTCCGTGCGCTCCTGAAGCCCGCTCCAGCAGTCAGGGGCGGTCTTCGGATACTGAGTGTCCACTACGACCAGGGCATCATCCCGAATGAGCCAGCCAATGGTACCGCCCTGCTTTCGAAACGTGCCCACGCCCCGGCGCAGGGACGTAAATCCATCGGGCAGAGACCACTGGGAGAGGAGGGAAGAGGCCGCTGGCGCGGCGGCCAGGGCCGTGCCAAGCTGTTGAAGGAATCGCCGTCGAGAAAGCATAACTTGATCACATTTTGCGACGAACTGCGGGTGCATGGGTTAACGTACACATCGGCGCTTGCAATCGCCACGAGGGTGGCTCCCGTTTCTGTTACGTTCGTCTTTCCCCCAACCGAGGCCGCAGTACCGCGCGAACCGGATCTATGTTGCACTATCAAACTAGCGGTGCGCCCCACCAACCGCCGCTGTGTTTTCTGCACGGCTTCATGGGCTCGTCGGAGGATTGGCAGCCCATCGTAGACGGAATGAACCGGGATGCCTATTGTCTGACCGTCGACTTGCCCGGCCATGGCCAATCCCTCGATCGCCCAGATCACCTGTACACGATGGAGGGAGCGACCCAGGCCCTGGCCGACGTGCTGGACGACGCTGGAATTGCTCGCTGCTCGCTTGTGGGCTATTCGATGGGAGGGCGTGTGGCCCTCTATTTTTCGCTCTTTCATCCTCACCGGGTGCAGCGCGTCGTCTTGGAATCGACCTCACCGGGCCTGCCGAGCGAGGAGAAGCGGGTCGAACGCCTGCGGGTCGATGACAAGCGGGCGGCGCGGATTCAGGACGACCTGAAGGCATTCCTGCAAGAGTGGTACCGCATGCCCCTCTTTGCGTCCCTCGCCCGCCACGGTTTGGTTGAAGAGATGGTGCGCACGCGACAGGAAAATGATCCGGACGAGCTGGCCCGTGCCCTTCGCGGGCTGAGCCCCGGTGAGCAACCCTCCCTGTGGGACCGGCTCTCGGATCTGACCGTGCCGGCGCTCGTTCTCACGGGCGATCTCGATAAGAAATATAGGTGTATCACCGAGCGCACGGCTCAGCGCATTGAGACGGCCCGCCGCGTCGTCGTTCCGGACGCTGGACACAACGTGCACGCCGAACGACCGCAGGCGTTCGTGGCGCAGCTGGTCCAATTCCTGAGCTCGACCTAAACCGATCGCAGGGTGCATCGTACTGCGTATTTCGGATCTCCGGGTATGCGACCCTGAAAATGCGCACCACGAAATACGCAATGGCTCACGAACCGCCTCGTTCGGATGCGTTCCCAAGTGCTTTCGCCTTAATGTCGTCCCTTCTGAGTCGGCTCCGTGTGTGGCTGCTCGCGGCGCGCCCCAAAACCCTTGGCGCGGCCGTAGCCCCCGTCGTTGTGGGTACGGCGATGGCTTTCGAGGCGGGGGGCTGGCATCCATTGTCGGCCGCGCTGGCCCTCCTCAGCGCCGTCCTCATCCAGGTCGGCGTAAACTACCACAACGACTACGCCGATTACCTGCAGGGGGCGGACACCGAAGACCGGGTGGGGCCGATGCGGGTTACACAGGCCGGCCTCGTGGATCCCGACACGATGCGACGGGCCACAATTCTGGTGTTTGCCGCCGCGGTGGCGGCCGGGGGGTACCTCATTTACCGGGGGGGATGGCCCATTCTGATCATCGGCGTGGCGTCCATCGTGACGGCGGTCTGGTACACGGCGGGTCCTTACTCGCTCGCGGCCTTGGGACTGGCCGATGTAGCGGTGTTCATCTTTTTCGGTCCCGTGGCCGTGGCGGGCACATACTACGTCCAGATGCTCGCATGTCCGCCCGAGGTGATTGTGGCGGGTGCGGGCCCCGGACTCTTTTCCGTCGGCATTCTTCTCGTCAACAACGTCCGAGACATTGCCGACGACCGGGCGGCGGGCAAGCGGACGCTCGTCGTGCGACTGGGACGACGCGTGGGCATCGGGCTCTACGCGACGTGCGTACTGGCCGCGCTCGCACTCCCCGCGGGGCTCGTCCTATGGATGGGTCAGCACACCTGGATTCTGGCCACGCTTCTCCTCCTGCCGCTGGCTTGGGGCCCCATTCGCACGCTTGCCCGCACCTCCGACCCGGAGCGTCTGAATCCCCTGCTTGGGGCCACGGGGCGGCTGCTCGTGCTCTGGGCCTTGGTATTCTCGATCGGTTGGAATCTCTAACATCCCGTTCTCGGCGGTCTGTCTATCGTGAGGATTACCGACGCACAGCTCTATCGCTATCGTCTACCGCTGACGGCGCCGCTGTCCGTTGGGGACCGCTCGCTCACGGAGCGTCACGGCCTGCTGCTCCGGATTGTAGGACTAGGCGGAACGGAGGGGTGGGGCGACGTCGCCCCCCTGCCCGGCTTTAGCTCAGAATCGCTATCGGAGGCCCGGAACCAGGTCCGTCGGGTGGTGCCGAAGCTCGCTGGATTCGAGTTGATGGGGAAGGGAATAGAGGACGTGTTTAGATCTCTTGCAGTGAACGATACATTGCCCTCGGTCCGGTTTGCCATCGAAAGCGCCGTGGTGGAGCTTTTAGCCGCTGTGCGTGGGGAGTCCGTTCTCCAGGTGCTGGGGGGAGGGAGGCAGTCCGTATCGCTCAATGCACTCATTCCGGACTCGACAGAGGACCTTGCGGCTGCGGCAAAGCGGATACGAGCGCAGGGCTTCCGGGCTGCAAAACTGAAGGTGGCTCGTCGGTCCGTCGAAGCCGACGCGTCCCGCGTTCGGACCCTGCATGCCGAGCTGGGGGAGGACGTGGCGCTTCGGCTTGACGCCAATCGAGGGTGGAGTTATGACGACGCGGTCGCTTTCGCCGATGCCGTCAGCGATGTGCCGCTCTCATACGTCGAAGAGCCGCTGCGCGACCCTACGCGGCTCGCCGAACTGGCCGATGTGACTGGTCTTCCCATTGCCCTCGACGAGACGACGCGTGAGTACGAGCCGACGATCCTGGCGCACGGTCTGCACATCCGGGCCGTCATTTTGAAACCCACCCTCTTAGGAGGGATCGGAGTATCTCGCGAGTGGGCCCGTCGAGCAAAAAAACGGGGGGCAGTACCCGTCGTGAGCGCCAGCTACGAGTCGGGCGTCGGTCTACGGATGCTGATTGCCCTGGCGGCATCCCTGTCGGAGGTGCCCGCTGGACTTTCGACGTATACCCAGTTTAAAACCGATGTATTGCGGCCGCGTCTGGCCCTTGATGGGTCGGAGGTCAACGTAGAACCGATCTATTCCTCAAAAGTGGATCGGTCGGCGGTCGAGCGCGTCGGATCCGCTAAGTGATTCGATTCTGAGTCGATGTTCGGTATGACCGATCTCGTTCATCAGCATGCGGAGGCCCGACCCGAGGCGCTGGCTCTGTGGACGGCGTCGCAACGGTGGACCTACGCCGAACTCGACGCGGCGGTTGCGGCCACGTGCTCTGGATTAAAGGAGGCCGGCATCCAGTCCGGAAGCCGAGTGGCGATGCATCTACCGCGTGGGGTTGAGCCCGTTGTGCTGTTCTGGGCCCTGTGGCGAATTGGGGCCGTGGCCGTTCCTATCAGCACACGGTTGCCCGTGGACCAGGTGGGGGTACGGGCCAAGCAAGTTGGCGCGCAGATCTTAGTTGCCGGTGGGGAGGGCGTGCGTGACCAGGCCCCCGATGAGGGCACGACACTGGCTCCCGAGCAGGTTATTGAGGCGGAGGCGACACGAGAGACGACTGATTCGTCGCGCAGTCGCGATCATTCTCCGGATCGCCCGGCGACCATTATCTTCACGTCGGGCAGCACCGGTCCCCCGAAGGCGGCCTTGCATGCGTGGGCCAATCATCTCTACAGTGCGAAGGGGGCAAATGCCAACATTCCGCTGCAAGAGGGAGATCGGTGGCTGCTGTCGCTGCCACTGTATCACGTGGGCGGTCTCGCCATCCTCGTGCGCTGTGCGCTGGCCGGGGCGGCGGTGGTTATTCCGGATCCAGAGACATCGCTGGTGAGCGGTCTGTCGACGAGTCAGGCCACACACGTCTCCATGGTGGCTACGCAGTTTCGGCGCGTGCTTGCGTCTAGAGAGGAGGACCCCCCGACGTCGCTCCGAGCGGTGCTGTTGGGGGGCGGGCCGGTTCCTCCCGACCTCCTCCAACGGGGGCACGAGCGGGGGTGGCCCCTGCACACCACGTACGGTTGCACGGAGATGGATTCGCAGGTAACCACGACTGCCCCCGGTGCCCCGCTCGATGACCTCCGGACGTCCGGCCGCCGGTTGCCGCATCGGCGCGTGCGGATCGAAGAAGGGCAAGTGCTGGTTGCCGGCCCCCCACTCTTTCGGGGATACGTGACCCCCGACGGCCTCGACGACCCACGAAGGGACGACGGCTGGTATCCGACCGGCGACCGCGGCTGGTTCGATGCCAGTGGCCGACTTCATGTCCGAGGACGGGTCGATCGCATGTTTGTCTCCGGCGGCGAAAATGTGCAGCCCGAGGAGATTGAGGACGCGCTCGAACGGCTTGACGGCATCGAGCGGGCCGTCGTCGTGCCGGTGCCCGACACGGAATTTGGCCGGCGCCCGGTCGCCTTTTTGCGGATGACGGGCGACCCGGATGGACGGGATTTAAGAGGGCAGCTTACGCAGACCCTGCCCGGATTCAAAATTCCGGATGCGTTTCATTCTCTCCCAGAGGAGGCGATGACGAATGCCCTCAAGATCGATCGAGAGCAGCTTCGGAAACGGGCATGTATGTTGCATGATCGTAAAATGCCAGCGGACCACAATCTCTGACGACGTGCTCGTGAGAGGCTGTTGCTGGGGAAAAGTAACATCGTTGAAATGCAGAGACCAGATGATTTAGTTTACTGACGACAGGCCCTGTGCCTCGTCGGTTGTTTTTTCGATGTATCCCCCATGGAAGCGCTTTCGCCTCCTATGACTACCTCGAATCCGACCCATCAAGTCACGCCGCTCAAAGAGGGGCGTGTTCGATTTACACCGTTGCAGATTGACAACATCCACACGCACTTTTCCTGGAATAACGACCCCGAGCTCAACCGGCTCGACAGCGAACTGCCGTACCAGGAAGAGTCCTTCGGGACGTTCAAGGAACGGTTCGAACAGCTGTGCAACAATCCCTCTTCAGCCCACCGCGATTTTGAGATCCATGACGTGGAGGCGGAGAAGCTTATCGGTGTGGCGTACGTAGCGCAAATCAGTTCGCATCATCACCACGCGATGGTGGGTGTCACAATTGGGGAACGGGACTACTGGGGGCACGGCTACGGCAAAGAGTCGCTCCGCCTCCTTCTTCGGTACTGCTTTCAGGAGTTGGACCTGCACCGGGTCAGTGCCGAGACGTTCGAGTACAATACCGCCTGGCGCGACCTCATCAAGGGGATGGGTTTTGCCCATGAGGGCACCTGTCGGGAGTACCTCTTTCGCGACGAGAAGTACTGGGACAAGGAACTCTACTCGATGTTGGAGCAAGAGTACCGGAAGCACTACGGAAACCAGACCAGTGCGACGTCTGCTGAGGCCGCACTGTAAAGAGTCGCTGTTAGTCGAGAAGCACCAAACCTAGAGGCTGTGGGGCGTTGACAGCGACACATTCCCTCGGATGGCGGAGGCCATGTGACTGCGCCCCACGTTCCGCAGACGTCACGGCTGGATAAAATTCTGAGCGGCTGCGGCCGAAACGGTCCCTAAGATTCGTCGAGGGCGTTTCGTTGGAGCCACACGATGAGAAGATCGTCTTGAAACTCGTCTTCCTCGCTTCGACTCAGCGCCGCCTCGCGTAGGTGAGGAATGGGATCGTCGTGACCGTAGGCCTCGGTCACCACCTCTTGGACCCCCTCCTCGCCCAGCATGTTGTCGCCGGTCGTGGGCAGCTCCATGAGTCCGTCTGTGTAGGCAACCAGGGCTGTGCCCGGGTCGAGCTCCAGTGTGACGTCGGAAAACGAGGCGTCGGCTTCCAGGCCGAGGATGAGGTCGCTGTGCTCGACGATTTCGGACTTCTCCGACGTCAGGAGGACTGGACGGCAATGTCCGGCATTGGCGTACGTCACCGTGTGGGCTTCCGGGTCCCAGTGAATCAACAGGAAGGAGGCGAAGGTGTCTTCCAGTACCTCGTCTTCGAGGAGCATCTCATTGATCTGACCCATCACTTCGGCCGGGGAGGTTGACTCCTGAAGGAGGGTGTGAAGGGTGCCCCGAACGTAGCTCAGAAAACTAAATGCGTAAAATTTCGCTCGCAGGCCTTTTCCCATCACGTCGCCGATCGTGAGAAAGTAGGTCCCTTTGTTCGTTTCGGTCCAGTCGAAGAGATCGCCGCCTCCTTGCTGTCGGGCCTTCGAGTGGAAGCGGAAGGTGTAGTCGTCGACCTCGGGGACGCGGTCGGGAAGCAGGCGATTGGAAAAGTCCCGCCCAATTTCCGCGTCGAGCTGAGACTGAAACATATCAACGCGTTCGAGCAACCGCTCGACCCGCGAGAGCAGTTGCTCCATGTCGAAGGGCTTCGTGATGTAATCGTCGACACCGGTACGGGCGCCTTCCTGGCGAGCCGGTTCGTCCGCGCGGGCCGTCAGGAAGATGAACGGGATGACACGCGTGTTTTTATCGGCCTGCAGGGCCGACTGGAGGGCGAAGCCGTCCATTTTCGGCATCATGATATCGGAGATGATGAGATCTGGCATCTGCTCATCGATCTCCTCAAGTGCTTCTTTCCCGTTCGTGGCCGTGAAGACGGTATAGTGCTTGCCGAGGCGATACTTCAGCAGCTCGCGGACGGTGCTATCGTCCTCGACAATTAAAATAGCATGCTCAGCCATGGATCGTGATCGGCAGGAATAGAAAACTCGAAGCGGTGACGTCCCGACTCGGTAGGGGTGTACGAAAGACGGTCCGTACAGGCGTGGATAATGCGAAGGCCCATTCCGCGCTCGGGCAGGTCGTCCAGCGCTTTCTCCTCCGACGGAAGTTGCTCTGCGAGATCAAACCCCTCAGAGTTGTCTGTAACCGAACAAGTAATGTGCTGATCTTCGGTGGAAAGGTGTATCTGGACCCGCGGATGACGATCGCGAAAATTGGCGTGCTGGAGCAGATTGGCAATCCACTCGTGTAGCACAAGCTGGGTATACTGAACCGTTTCCGCACAGGGGGCGGAGGCCTCGTCCTGCTTGGTCGACCACTCATCGAGCACGGGTCGCACCTCATCGAGCGCGCGGTCGAGGTCGGTATATTCTTTGGCGAGGACGCTCATGCGGGAAGACAGACCGGAGTGGGAAGAGGACAGCCGAAGAGGGAGCTTAGGCAAGCGACTCCTTGGCGGCCTCGACAGACGGAAATTGCCGAAAGACTTTGTAGGTGCGCGTAAGCTGAACGACAACCTGGACGGGGCGCGACACGTCGGCAAACGCCACTTTGCCGTCCTCCGGAGAAATTTCCCGATACAGCGAAAAGATCGATCCCAAGCCGGTAGAGTCGAGCACCTCCGTATCCGAAAAGTCGAGGATGAAGTTGCGAACCCCATCCTCTACATGATCCTTGAAGGTATCTTTGAATTCGTCGGCATTGCGAAAGTCGAGTGCCTCGCCCATGTGGACGACGACGGTCTCAGAGGAAAGCGATTCCACGTCAAAACTCATAGCGTCGAGCAGAACTTCTTGTAGAGAAGGGATGCATTCGTGAGAACGAGTCGTTCATTGGAGCGAACCGGAAGGGGCTGCTCATTGCGCCAATCAATGGAACGTTGAACGATCCCGTTCGGGAAGGGTCATTCACCCTCATGTAGCGCGCGAAATATAAAACATATGGATGAAGGGTGAGATTGTGAAGTTCGTACGTGAAACAGGTCTCGCACGATCGAGAGGGTGGAGCAAGGCCGGCGCTCTTTCCGTTAAGGGGGTGAGCGTCGATTGGGGGAGGTGCTGTTTATAGATCTCACTGGCCAATCGCGCACCGGCCTGTTATCTTCACGCTCTCTAATCTATAAAACAGAGACGGGGATGGAAACCACACGATCATCCACTTGGTCTGGGCAGAACCGGAGCCGGACGGTCGTTCTGGTTCTATGCCTCGTTCTGTGGACTGGCTGTGAGTATCGGGCTCGTACAGAGACAACCGCCCCGCCTCCCGACAGCCTCCAGCAGAATCGTCCTTCGCAGGTGACCGAGGACCCACGGTTTGCCCTGAATGAGTCGGGGCGCCGACGCGCGTTCATCCGCGGGGATGTGATGAAGCAATACCGAACGGACGACAGTACCTACTCGGTCTGGCGCACACTCGAGGACTCGTTGCGCGTTCAGTCCTTCGTGTTTGATGAGGCGGGTGACTCGTCCGCCACGATCACGGCCGACAGCGTCGTGTTCTTCAATCAAGAGGGGCGGTACGAGGCCTACGGGAATGTCATCGTCGTGACGAACGAGGGACGGAGACTGGAGAGTGAGCACCTCACCTGGAACCAGTCCGATCGTACGATTCGGACAAAGCGGTTCGTTCACATCACGACTCCTACCGAAGACGTGCGCGGGAACGGCCTGGTGGCCGACGAAGACCTGGAAACGTATCAAATCGGCCGGTTCACGGCCGAAGTGGAGGTGGATGAGGAGTCTCAGGACTGAGTAGTTTTGGAGAGTTGTGGGAACGCCTCGACCGTCCGTCCGGTGTAGGGCGATCCTGCTTCGGGGCAAGCCACGAAGGCAGAAAGCAGTACCACCATAGGGGGAGGCGCTCTCCCCTGAGAATAGCATTTGATGTGTACGGCTTGGCAATGAGTGCATGCACGCTTTTTTTTGTCAGTTATCGTGGAGACGGGCCGTGCGGGCGCTTGGGGTCCTCGTCTTCTTATGGGTCGGCGGAGGGGGGGCACAGGCCCAGGTAGGCCCCGACACGACGGCGACTGCTGCCCAGCCCGACGCGGAGGTGTCGCCGCCTGCGCCTCTCGATTCTGTGCAGACGGAAGACGTGGCCGCCCCCGACACCAGTGAGCCGCAACGGGCCATTGTCACCGCCGACTCGCTCAGTGCAATGATTCGGGAGGGCGAACGCCTGCAGGAGCTCTTTAGCAACGTAGACGTGCAGCAGGATACCACACAGCTTCGATCGAACTACGCCCTTCGATATCTGGAACGAAACGAACTGCTCTTCACGGGCGATGTGGTCATCTTTGAACGCGGGGATACCCTGCGAGCCGATACGGTGTGGTACAATAAGCGAACCAAGGTGGGGCGTGCCCGGAGCAACGTCCGCCTGACGGACGGGGAGGTAGTGGTACGAGCTCCGGAGGCCATCTACTACACCAAGAAGAAGCGGTCCATCTTTCGCGACAGTGTGACGCTGGTGGACAGCAATCGTGTGCTGCGGGCCCAGAGGGGAACGTACTGGTCCGATGACCGCCGCGCGAACTTCAAGGGAAAGGTGCGTCTAACAGATGACAATACGCACCTGGAGGCGGACTCGCTCACCTATTTTCGGGACCAGGATCGCTCCATTGCGACAGGATCGGTGTTCATCCGGCGAGTAGATACGGAAAAAACGCTGGTCAAGCCCTCACCGGAAGGGACAGACACGACCACGCGGGCGGATACCACCTCGGCACCCGCCGACACAGCGTCGGTTCCGACCGATACGACGTCGGTTCCTGGCGATTCGGTTTCAACGGCTACAGACACGGCGTCAGTGGCCGTCGACACGACCTCCATTACGTACCTCTTCGGCGAGTGGGCCGACAATCAGGAGCAAAATCGATACAGTCGGGTCGAGCGGCAGGCCGTGCTCGTCCGCGTCCGGATGGATTCAACAGGCACCCCGGACGACACCCTGGTGGTGCGGGCGCACAGACTGGAGTCGAATCGAACCGACACCTACCATCGCCTCGTGGCCATCGACTCGGTGCGCACCTGGCAGGCCGATCTGGCCACGGTGGCCGACTCGGCGGTTTACGATCGGGTCGTCGACGTGGGGGCGCCGGACACGAGTGCCGATTCGGCACCGCTGCCCGACACGACGGGGCGTTCGCCGGTCGATACGGAACGCAGGTATGATTCGCCCCTTGACTCGCTGGTCGCTCAGGCCGAGCTTATTGGGCCAGCCTCGCAACTGCCACCCTTCGTCTCCGAGAAGCCCACCTGGTCTCCCGAAGTTCCCGACACAAGCCGAACACAGCCATCCGGCTCGTCCTCGATTGCCGGGGCAGACACGACGGGCCCGCCGCAGCGACCCACTGCACAGGAGCGTCCCATGCCGGATTCAGTCGAGCGCGTCGCTACGAGCCAAGGATCGGGGCGTCGCGCGCAAAGCGGGCGGGCCCGACCAGGTTGGGACACACCGTCCGTCCAGTCCGAGGACGATCTGCCGCTTGAAGAGACCCGTCTGTTCCGAAATCCCATCACCTGGTTTGAGCGCTCCCAGGTGTGGGGCGATTCGATCCGGGTGCGAGCAGAAAACCGAAGCCTCGACACCGTGTACGTTCGCGGTTCGGCCTTTGCGGCTCAGGAGGACACTACCGTCGATCGCATTCGGCAGTTGAAAGGAAGGAACATCACAGCCTTCTTTCACCGCGACGCGCTTCGCCGAATTCGGGCACAGCCCAACGGAGAGGCCATCTACTTTTCGGCCTCCGCGACAGACACACTTAACGGGGCAACCCGCGCCTCGGCCGACTACGTAGAGCTCTATTTTCAGGGAAGGAACGTCGACCGCATCAAGTTTGGGTCCGGCGTGCAGGGCACGGCCTATCACAAGAGGAAGCACATTCCGGATCCGTTTCGGCTGGACGGCTTTCAATGGACGCCGGAGCGACGCCCAACTCGAGCGAGCCTTCTTCGAGAGGAGCGGGTCCGGGAGCGCCTCGACCTCGGCCCGCTGGACCGCGCACCAGACGAGCAAGCCTCTCCGGTCGCACGGGCGTTTCCGGAGCACCAATCCCTTGCTGATAGTGTGGCGCAGCCAGACAGTATGGCCCAAACCGATACCGTGACACAGACGGATAGCATGGCACAGCCGGATCGTGTCGCGCAGCCGGATAGCCTGGCACAGGGGAGAGAGGGGCGACAGGAGGAGACCAGAACGCGTCGGTCGGGTCAGTCATCCCGATTGCCGGATGAGCGAGGGCGCGAGCGTCCGACCACTCGGCCGGATTCCCTGACTACGCCAGCCGACTCGCTTCGGAGATCGCCCGCCGATCGCCCCCGAACGGATTCACGTGACACCACCGAATCGTCCAGTTCCAATCCATGAGTTCGTCGTCTCCAGCCCAGACCACGGACGGGACGCCGGCTGACGCCGACGAGCCCGTGACCCTGTCCGCACGGCACCTGACGAAACGCTACGACAAGCGTGCGGTGGTCGATGACGTGAGCCTGTACGTGGAGCAGGGTGAGATTGTGGGACTGCTCGGGCCCAATGGGGCCGGAAAAACCACCACATTCCACATGATCGTGGGTATGACGCGCCCGAACGAGGGACGCATTTTCTTGGGGGAGGACGACATCACGCGCCTGCCGATGTATAAGCGGGCGCGACGAGGCATCGGCTATCTGGCGCAGGAGACCTCCGTTTTTCGTGAGCTTACGGTGGAGGAAAATCTGCACGCCCCGCTCGAATTCCAGCCGCTGAGTGAGGAAGAGCGCGAAGCGCGGGTCGAGTCGCTGATTGAGGAATTTGGACTCGGCCGGGTGCGAAACTCAAAAGGATACTCCCTCTCCGGAGGAGAACGGCGACGCACCGAGATTGCCCGGGCCCTGTCCACAAAACCGCGCTTTTTCCTCCTCGATGAACCCTTCGCAGGGGTGGATCCCATTGCGGTAGAGGACATTCAGGAAATCGTGGCGGACTTGCAGAAACGAGACATTGGCGTTCTCATTACTGACCACAACGTGCACGAAACGCTCGCCATTACGGATCGGGCATACTTGCTCTATGAAGGCCAGATTCTAAAGCAGGGAACCGCCGAGGAACTGGCCGCCGACCCTGAGGTCCGCAAGCGGTATCTGGGGGAAAAGTTCTCATTGGAGCGCTATTGATGCTTTTTTCCCGGGCACAACGGGGTCGGAGGTACGATATTTGACAGAAAAAGTGGTGGGGAAACGAGCTTGGGAGTGAGTCTATTTTCTCTTCCGGTTTGACGCTTCGCGAGGGGAGCTCGTCGTTCTCGCGGTTCTTTCCAATTCATCTCATGTAACCATATGTGTGGCATTGTCGGGTATATCGGGGACAAGCAGGCGGATGACATTCTGCTTACAGGCTTGAAACGGCTTGAGTATCGGGGGTATGACTCCGCAGGCCTTGCGATCGTGAACGGAAGCAGCCTGCAGGTTCAGAAGAAAGAAGGAAAGGTAGACGATTTGCGATCGGAGCTCAACGGCCAACCGATGGGCGGGACCCTTGGGGTCGGTCACACGCGATGGGCTACCCACGGACCGCCCAGCGACGCGAACGCGCACCCGCATGAGAGCTCGGACGGCTCCTTTGCGCTGGTGCACAACGGCATCATCGAAAATCACAGCTCGATCAAGGAGCAACTCCAGGAGAAGGGATACACCTTCGACAGCGAGACGGACACGGAGGTGCTCGTTCACCTCATCGAGGAGGTCAAACGCGAGACGAATCTTTCGCTGCCGGAGGCGGTCCGGCAGGCGCTCACCCAGGTGGTTGGCGCGTATGGCATCGCCGTCGTGTCGCGAGAAGACCCGGATCTGCTCCTGGCCGCTCGAAAAGGAAGCCCGCTCATTCTTGGTGTGGGGGATGGGGAATACTTCGTCGGTTCCGACGCGGCTCCGCTCGTGGAGCACACGCGGAAGGTCGTGTACCTGAGTGACGGAGAGATGGTCACCGTCCGACGCTCCGGCTACGAGGTGATGACCATCGACAACGAACCGCTGGAGAAGGAGGTGCACGAGCTGGAGTGGAGCCTCAGTGAGATCGAGAAGGGCGGCTACGATCACTTTATGCTCAAGGAGATCATGGAGCAGCCCGAGGCCATGGAAGACGCGATGCGGGGGCGGGTGCTGACCGAAGAAAACGACATTGTGCTAGGGGGGCTCCACGCCGTATGGGACCAGCTCGCCGATGCGGACCGCATCATCATCGCGGCCTGCGGTACCTCTTGGCATGCTGGACTGGTGGGCGAGTACCTCATCGAGAAATTTGCCCGCATTCCCGTGGAGGTCGAGTACGCCAGCGAATTTCGGTACCGCGATCCGATCCTGCGCGACGGCGACGTGGTGCTCGTCATCTCGCAGAGCGGGGAAACGGCCGATACCCTCGCCGCCGTGCGCACGGCCCAGGAACAGGACGTGATGTGCCTCGGCGTCTGCAACGTCGTGGGATCTACCATTGCACGGGAGACGGATGCGGGCGTCTATCTGCACGCGGGACCCGAGATTGGGGTGGCGTCCACAAAGGCGTTTACTGCTCAGGTCACTGTTCTCTCAATGATCGCCCTCAAGCTGGCAAAGGGCCGCACGCTTTCCACCGGCGAACTGGCCCACAACATCCAGGCCCTCTCGAGGGTCCCTGAAAAAGTGCGTGAGGTCCTGGAGGCGAGCAATGAGGACCTTGAGGCCATGGCCAACGTCTACCGGTATGCCTCAAACTTTCTCTACCTGGGGCGCGGGTACAACTTTCCGGTGGCCCTGGAGGGGGCGCTTAAGCTCAAGGAGATCTCGTACATCCACGCCGAGGGCTACCCGGCCGCCGAAATGAAGCACGGGCCCATCGCCCTCATCGATCGGTTCATGCCCGTTGTGTTCATCGCGATGAAGGACAGCACCTACGACAAGGTGCTTTCTAACATCGAAGAAGTGGTAGCGCGGGACGGCTCCGTCATTGCGATCACCGATGACAAGGACGACGAGCTTGAGGAGCTCTGCGAGTACGTGCTCGAAATTCCCGAGACGGAGGAGTTCCTCTCCCCCTTGCTCACCGTCATTCCGCTTCAGCTGCTCTCGTACCACATTGCGGTTATGCGCGGGTGCCACGTCGATCAGCCCCGCAATCTCGCGAAGAGTGTGACGGTAGAATGAGTCCTATTAGTAGTCAGCAGTTTATTGTGGCCAGACAATAAAGTCGACAACTGCGGGATAAAGTCTTCAACACCCGAATAAAGTCTACAACTGGGAACTAAAGTTCACAGCTGGGGTCGGAGGCGCAGAACCGCCTTCAGAAGTGTGTCGACGATGTTCGGGGCGAGGCAGAAAACCGGTTTCCACTTGTCAGTTCATTGGATACTACACCCATCAGGCCCTGGCGGCTTTCCGCCCCAGGGCTTTTTTCTTGGATCCAAAATCTGAAATAAAATACTGGCATTGTTTCTGGAACTCCAGTCCAATAAGCTTTCTGCAGCGGAGTACCTCAATCAGTTCCGGTGTATCCAACCTATGGCCCCGGTAGTCTACTTCTGACAGCCCTTTTCACCAGGTGAGGATGAGCCGACCGAACCCGTTATCGAACCGTTTGGCGCTCAACTTTGCGGGATGCTGATCGTCCCCGTCCAGATCGATCCCAAAGCCCACTTCGATTTTGCCATGTGAGAACCGATGGCCGCCGAGCACCACGAGCCGATGATTGCTTGGCCCCGGAGATCCTGCCCCTTTCCACTGATTTGCCCAGGGCGTGAACGCGACCGGATTGCGTACCTTGTTGAGCGCATACTCGTTGGCGTACGTGCGTCGGAGGGCGTCGTACCCGAGCCCCGCAAACGGACCCGGCTCCCATCGGTATCGTAGGCGCGTGCGGAGCCCCCACTGCTGCTCTTCATAGTCGAGATTTTGGGCGATGATGGACCGCGAAAAATCGCGGCCGTATTGCTCGTCCCGATAGGAGCCGGTAAAGCCTCGCAGGGATCCCTCGACTGCTCCCCATTGGTGTTCAAGAAAGAGGCCCGCCCGCCAAAAGCGCTGCTCAGTTGTGTAGCGGCTTGAGATCTGGTTTCCCAGTCCCCTCCGCCGCAGCCAGCTAGCGTCCCCCTTGTAAAAGAGGCCGCCCGAAAACGGCGCCCGATGATACTCTAAGAGGGCCGCGACGTAATGAAGTCGCTGCTCGTCCTGGTACTGAAATCCGGAGCGGGTTTGAGATGTGTAATTCGCTTGGCTAATGGGCTGGACGGCCCCGACGATTTCGCCTCGGACCGGCCACCGGTCGGGCGAGGTGTATGAGACGGACAAGAGGTAAGGTCGTTGCGCGTAGGACCGAATCACGTCCCGAAACTGCGGAAGAATGCTGAGCTGTTGATCGATGAAGTCGCTATACAGGTTTTGGAGCGTGACCGCCACCTCTACCTGGCCGAGCACTGGACGGTGAAACCGGTAAAAGGCCGTGACATCGAGGTCCGGTTTGTACTCGGAGAAGGTGTGCCGGACGCCGGCCGTATGGTGCGACGCGAACTGCCAGCCATACCCCAGCTCCAAAAAAGGGCGGAGGGCTTCAGCATCCTGCTGAAAAATCCCATCGATGCTGATGGTGTGGCCGGATGCCACCTCCACCGTGCTTTGCAGTCGAGAAACGAACGCAAAGAGATCGCGGCGAACGCTTCCGGCTCGCACGTGCATGCTGTTGGCCGCGACGGACTGGTACCCAAACTCGTCCCAGCTAAACCGTTGAGCCATCATGTCCAGAGCATACTCCCGATCCTTCCGCGGCATCACGTGCCGAAAAATTCCCCGAT
Organism: uncultured Salinivenus sp.; assembly: GCA_964612165.1. GTDB lineage: Bacteria > Bacteroidota > Rhodothermia > Rhodothermales > Salinibacteraceae > Salinibacter. Next base: position 5,883 of record CAZTDC010000015.1, on the reverse strand, counting down.
CGTAGAATCGCTCTCCCCGGTTGTGCCGCTGATCCAAAACCAGAAGCCGATGGTTCTCCACCCATCCCCCGAGGGTCACACGGGTCTCGGTGTTCTCCGGGGCCGATTGGCTCGTATCGACCTGCGTCTGTGCCCGCGAGCAAGGAGGTGCTACGAATTGTAGAGCCAGAAGAAGCATCGCGACGCAGGCAACCGTGCTTCTCAACGAGTCCACCATGGGGAGTCGCATACACGTCGGCTTCGGTGAGAAAGCACATCCGGGTGGGTCGGGACGTACCACAGTAATCGCGTAGGACGTCTCCTTTCGAGGATCCTGGGCCGACGGAGGAACTCCCTCGAAAAAAGCGAGTGGTCCGGTTTGGGCCCCTTCCGATGGGCAGGAGGAATCCAGAACCATCTTTTCACGACTCGAAGGTGGTGATCACGAAGATGATGAGGGGCTTGTCCCCTGCGTTGCGCACCGCGTGATGCGCGCTTCCCCGTATCGTTGTGATCGTGCCCTCCTTGATGGGATAGCTGTGCGGCTCGGCTTCGGCGTGGTCCTTCTCCAGATAGGTGCCACGGCCGTGCATCACTACGTAGAGTTCCTGCTCGTTGCGATCCCCATGCGTGTGAAAGCCGACGCTATCCTTTTTGGAGGGCAGCACCATGTAGGCCCCGATGCGATTGTTGACAAGCTCGTCGTCCTCAAACATCTGCAGCAGGTACACCGTGCCGGAACCGCCGTACATTTCTTTTCGCTTATCGTACCGGACGGCGGACCGCGGCTCTGCGCCGTAGTGGTGAACCGTCGTGTCAATCACCTCGTCGAGCATGGCCTCGAGGCGGTGCTGTTCATCCGGAGAGAGGGGGAGGCGTTTGCGACTCATACGGGGGCAAGGGGTTGTCAGGTGTAAGGAGGAGGCGTCGGTGCAGATGCCGGTTCGTTCTGGGGCCCGTGTTGGGAAAAGCGAGCGCTGTCAGTATCACCGCGCCCATCGCTCAAATGCAGCGACGACAGAGTAAACTGCGGAAGCGTTGTAGGAAGAGCAAATCTCTGACGACTAACTCTTCATCCCGCCGTTCTTCTGACCTTGAGCTGAGATGTCTCCTTCCGAGAAGTTGGTGGGTGCTAGTGTACGCTCCTCGCCGCCAACGTGACGCTGAGTGCAGATGAGCTGCCAGTCCTGCGGATTTCGAGAGTTGATACTGGATGAGTGGGAACGACGTCTCAGTCGGGACACAACCCGTTGCGAAGCGGTCTCTTTTCCCTTCTGGGCTTATAGGGGACGGTTGACTCTTCCTCCAAGTGTCTCACTCAAACAGCAAGCCAGGGCGATATGGGCCACTGCCGTCTTTTCTTCGAACGCTCGGCTGAACCTCCTTTCTGTTGAGTCGTTTTCCTCCAATTGCACGCTGCGCACTCACGGACAGAAACTGCTCATGATTGAGCTCGAAAAGCTAGAGAAGATCAAGCGTCGCTTCAAGGAGGTCGAGAGCCTGATGGCCGATCCGGAGGTGGCTACCAATCCGGACCGGATGCAGGAGTTGGGGCAGGAGCATAGCCGGCTCGAAGAGGTCGTCCAAGCCATCGATCGATACGAGAGCCTGTTGCAGGAAAAGGAGGATCTGCGTGGCCTTGTGCGCTCGGAGAGTGGCGAAATGGAGGCGATGGCAAAGGCAGAGCTAGAGGAATTGGAAGAGAAGATGCCGGCGGTCGAAGAGGACCTGAAGCAGAAGCTTATTCCGAAGGACCCCGAGGACGAGAAAAATGCTATTGTCGAAATCCGGGCCGGTGCCGGCGGGGATGAGGCCTCTCTTTTTGCGGGTGACCTGTTTGAGCTCTACACAACGTTTGCCAAGCGCCAGGGATGGACGTACGAGATGATGGATGTCTCGCCCGGCACCCAGGGGGGGTTCCGGGAGGTCATCTTCGGGGTTGAGGGCGAGGATGTGTTCGGGACGATGAAGTACGAGGCTGGGGTCCATCGGGTCCAGCGGGTGCCCGAGACCGAGTCGAGCGGGCGTATTCACACCTCCGCAGCGACTGTGGCGGTGCTGCCGGAAGCCGAGGAAGTGGACATCGATGTGAAGGAGAGCGACTTGAAAATCGAGACGTTTAAGGCGACGGGACCGGGCGGACAGTCCGTGAACACCACGGACTCGGCGGTTCGGATCAAGCACATTCCGTCCGGGGTGGAGGTGTCCTGCCAAGACGAAAAGAGCCAGCACAAGAATCGCTCGAAGGCCATGCGCGTCCTGCGATCCCGGCTCTATGAGAAGAAACTGCAGGAGCAGCGTGAAGAGCGAGAGGAGGCACGGCGGTCCATGGTGGGGAGTGGGGACCGGTCGGCGAAGATTCGGACCTATAACTTTCCTCAGGATCGGGTAACCGACCACCGGCTGGAGGGGGACCAAAAAAATTACTCCCTACAGACCATCATGGACGGAAAGATCGATCCGATTATCGACGCGCTCCGGGCGGAAGAGAATGCCGAAAAGCTCGCAAATCTTTAGCCCTACAGATAGGAACATTGTCAGAAAGAAAAAACCCCGTCCGTCGCACAGAGCAACGGACGGGGCGTTGGATTCGGAAAGGCTAGGTTGTGTGTGGTTACTGCTTGTCCTGCATCGCCGTCTCCGACGGCGGCATGAGAACAGCGTCGATCACGTGAATGACCCCGTTTGAGGCCTCAATGTCGGTTGTGGTGACGGTCACCTGATTCTCGCCCGTAAGCATGACGGTTCCGTCTTTCGTCTCGATGCCGACCTTGGATCCTTCCAGGGTTTTGGCATCATCGAGTTTCACAACGTCGGCCGCCATTACCTGACCCTCCACGACGTGATACTTGAGGATGGTTTGCAGCTTTGATTTATTCTCGGGATTGAGAAGCTGCTTTAGCGTTCCTTCGGGAAGCGCCGCAAACGCCTCATCGGTCGGGGCGAATACCGTGAACGGTCCCTCACCCTTCAGGGCATCTGCCAGGTCGGCGGCTTGAAGGGCGGCCACCAAGGTTTCGAAGCCCTCGGCGTTCTGGGCGGTTTCGACGATGTCAGCCGTTTCAGTTGTGTCGCCCATCATGTCCTTGTCCTGGGCCTGAGCCGGTATCGTCACGAGGGCTGTGAGAGCCAACAGTACAAAAGCGGTCAGGGTACGAGTCAAAAGGTGGTTCATAAATCAGATTGGGAATGAGTTTTAAAGCGTAAAAGCGGTCCTGCAACGCCCTGTGGCAGCAAAGTATTCAAGGGAACCAGGGACCTCACCAGTTTATCCCCTTTGGACGACAAGTCGCGCCAAGACGCACATATTTGGAGATGCTTTGGAGTCCCTCTGTGTCATCGTCTGGTGTAGGTTCGGCCCAAACGGACTGAAACGAGCCAGAGAGCGGTACCGATTGCTCGCAGTATCTGTGCTCACAAGGAGACAGCAACATGCCCGATATTCGCGACGCCCACCTCCAAGACGCATCAGCCATTGCGGACATCTACAATGAGTCCATTGCCGCGCGCGATAGCACGATGCAGTTGGAGCCTGTCGATGCCGAAACGGTTTCTGGATGGATGCGGGCGCAGGGGGAACGGGAGGCCGTTCTGGCACTGGCCGAGCACGGCACCATCATCGGGTATGGAGTTGTCAAACGCTACAGCGACCGAGGAGGGTATCAATTTGCCGCCGAGACCTCTGTGTATCTACGACGAACACGTACCGACGAAGGACTTGGGACCGTACTCCAGCGGGCGCTCATTGAGCGATGTCGGGCATTCGACTATCATCACCTTGTGGCCAAGCTTTGGGCCGAGAACGAACGCAGCCGGGCCCTGCATCGGAAGCTCGGGTACAAACTAGTTGGGGTACAGCAGGAGATCGGACGCGTAGAGGGGCAGTGGCGGGACGTGGCCATCATGCAAAAGATTCTGGCCGCTCCCCGAGAACAACCGGGACAAAGAGAGACCTCGCGACGGGTCCAGGAGGGCACTTCGTTGGGGCCTCATTAATTCCTAGCGAGATGAGAGTCCTACCGAACACTGCTACCCCGGGTGCGTTGAGGATAGCGTATTGGTTAAATCACACCTTTAGCATCAAACCGACACAGCGTCGTGGCACAAGCGAAACAAGGAGACGAGGTCCAGGTCCACTATACCGGCAAGCTCGAAGACGGGACCGTTTTTGACACATCGGAAGACGGGGAGCCGCTCAACTTCACCATTGGTGAGAACCGCGTGATCCCTGGCTTCGAGGAGGCAGTCACCGGCATGGAGCCGGGCGACTCCATAACGGCCGAGGTCGAACCCGAGCAGGCCTACGGCGAGCACCGAGAAGACATGGTGATGGAGATGGAGCGAGACCAGATTCCCGACGAGGTTGATCCGGAAGTTGGGCAGCAGCTCCAGCTCCGCCTTGAAAATGGCCAAACGGTGCCCGTGCTCATCACGGCGCTCGGTGAAGACACCGTCACCATCGATGCCAACCATCCGCTGGCGGGCCGGAAGCTCATTTTTGACATCGAACTGTTGGACGTGAGTGAAGGCGAAGGTACCACGAACGGGGAAGGAGAGGGCAACATTGTAACCCCGTAGTGCCTTCTGATTCCAGTTCCGCTGAAACGCCTTTCATGCGTTTCTTGTGCCCCTGCAGGGATTCTTCCGTGTAGGGGCATGGCTATTTGTGGACCGTATTGGACGACGATGGGTCGCGCGCCGGGAGAATCTTTGTCCGCTCCGCGTAAACGGAATATGGCCCCGATGCCCTCTCGTCAGAGGGGACTCTGCTCGAGTGTTCTACTCGTTAGGGGGAACTGGTGGGCCGCGTTTGTCGACGGGGACACGCGCCAGCCGAATCTGCATTCGCTTTCGTTCCAACCTGGCCATCGCCAGTTGGACAACGCTTCACGGGATCGACCTTATCGGGATGATACGGTACAGAAGATTCGCTGCCTCGCCGCAGGACCGTGTGGCGGTCATGCACCGACAACCCGAGGGCCTCGTGACTGAGACATTTATGAACCACGGGACTCAATCAGAAGGGTGCTCAACCAGGGAGGGGATCGACGGCTATGCCGGGAGCATCGTTCAGGCCTGGATGGACCGCCCTTCACCCCCAAAGAATCTTCTGAATCCTGCGCTCACACGTCTGGAGCTGCGGAGACCGCCGTACGTCCTTTGTCCGTCGCGGTCAATCTCCTCTTCTCCATTAACCTTCCGTGAGAACGGCTTTAGCGGGAATCCTCCGGTTTGCGGGAGCGTGCACGTCGATGGCTTTTCCCTGCGCGCCTTTTCTACGAACTCGACCCTGTGACGGCTCATGAATCAAGAGACGAAATCCCAAACCAAAACGATGCCAGCCGACCGCAGTGAGCGGTTGTATAACTTTTCAGCGGGGCCGGCGGCCCTTCCCGAAGAGACCCTGCTGGAGGTCAAGGAGGAGCTCCCCGTCTACGACCACACCGGTGCCTCCATCATGGAGATCAGCCACCGGTCGGCCGCCTACGACAAGGTCGAAGAGTCGGCCCGCGAGCATATTAAGTCCCTGCTCGACATCGGTGACGACTGGCACGTTCTCTTCCTGCAGGGCGGCGCGTCGACGCAGTTCTATCAGGCGCCCCTCAACTTCCTGTCGGGGGACGGGTCGGCCGACTACGTGATCACCGGCCGCTGGGGCACGAAGGCGATTAAGGAGGCGCGCCTCGTCGGCGACGTCAACGTGGCGGCCTCTACCGAAGACGAGGACTTCGCTTACGTGCCGGATGTGGAAGACTGGGACCTCAACCCGGACGCCGACTACGTCTACATCACCACCAACGAAACGGTGAACGGCAATCAGATCACATCCGATCCGGTGCTGGACGCGCCGATCGTGGCCGATGCCTCCAGCGAGTTCCTCAGCCGCCCGATGGACCTGGAGGG